>DMCR01000088.1 GCA_003445735.1 Cryomorphaceae bacterium | reverse complement strand
TTTTGAAACGACTAAAAAAGACGCTATCGAAGCAACACTCAAGGTGTTGATGGGTGAAGAAGATGCATTGCATTGTGCCTTACCAAAGGAGGTGCACGGCCAAGTCATTGCCGGCAACCTCAGCGTTATATACAGCATCCTAGGCACCCCAAGTTTACCAAGCTTAAATGGCTGCATTTTACTATTGGAAGACCTCGACGAATACCACTACCATTTGGACCGAATGCTCCTTGCCCTTCGCCGACGCGGTGCCTTCAAAGGCCTACAGGCCGTGGTTCTGGGAGTGTTTTCTGATATACACGACCACGTCATTCTATGGGGTCCGGATGTACAACATTCCTTGAGAAAACACTTTGAAGCCGAGGGCGTGCCTGTATATGAGCACCCTATTATTGGGCATACAAAAGAGAATTGGCCCATTATCTTGAGAAGTGTATAACTTTTAGTTCTCAACACTTCTTATCTTTTCCTTTTTAAGGGGCCAATTTCTTAAGCATAGCATCTTAAAAAAACATACGAGCGATTGGCTACTGAAATGTCTCAGGATGGTTGGCATTGGGTCGGTCCGCGACAAATTCAACGGCTCCTGTTAATGGTTGCCTCCTTGCTCAGTGAGCACCAATGCATAAAAGTTGAAGTGTGGTGGGTGGGTTTTTCACAGGAATTGGACACCCCTATCCTACTTCCTTTGGATGTTAACTGAAATTTCGTGGCATTTGAATTGCGGAGGCCTAAGCATATACCTTTGTAAAAATTACCGCATCATGCGCAATAGCCGCTCAAACTCTAGAGGACCTAAGAAAACTGAAAGCCGCAACCGCTTCGCAGACGGCCCTCGTTCGCCACGTTTTTCAGATTCAAATCGTTCCAAAAACGAAGGCAAGAAAGACTTCAAACGAGGTCCTGGAAATTTTAAGCGTGTTAAGCGCAAGAGCGCGGAGGAATTGGCCGGATCAGATGATGAGATTCGCTTGAACAGATTCCTTTCCACTGCCGGCATTTGTAACCGACGTGAGGCCGATGATTTGATCGCAGCGGGCTTAGTACAAATCAATGGCAAGGTAGTGACTACTATGGGCTACAAGGTCAAGCCTACGGATACCGTGAAATTCAACGGCAGCCTAATCAAGAGCGAGAAGAAGAAATATTTGTTGTTGAACAAGCCCAAAGGATTCATCACCACCGTGAACGACAATCGCGTGAAAAAGAGCGTCGACGAACTCATTGGCAATGCCACGCGTGAGCGCTTGTATCCCGTAGGTACGATGGACCGTTCTATGACCGGAGTATTGCTGTTCACCAACGATGCAGATACCGCGAAAAAACTTACCCACCCGTCAAGAGGTGCCGTACAAATTTTGAGCATTGTCCTAGACAAGGCCTTGGCCAAAAAAGATCTACTCGCCATTCAAAAAGGGTTAGAACTTGAAGACGGCAAAGCCTTTATTGAAGAGATTCGCTATGCCAATGAAGCCAACAAACGTGAAATAGGCATTCGCGTGAATAGCGGTAAAAACAGGTTGGTCCACCGCGTATTTGATTCCTTGGGATATGCCATTGAAAAATTAGACCGTGTGTCCTTTGCGGGGTTGACCAAAAAGAACCTAAGCCGCGGCGAATACCGGTTGTTGGACACCAAGGAGATTGATTTCCTTAAAACTAGATAACCCTCATGAAGAGCGGGCTGAAAATATTGGCTTATCTCGCGCTCGTGCTCTTCCTTGTCGTGGCAGGGGGTGCCGGATATCTATATTCGAATCAAGATAAAATCATTGCGGGTGGGGTTGAAAAAATCAACACTCAGCTCAAGACACCCGTTTCCGTCAGCACCATCGACCTCAATATTTTTTCGGGCTTCCCTCGCGTGCGCATCGTCTTGCACGATGTCCTCATTGAAGACCCCTTTGGAGGTGAAGCACCGTTGATTCGAGCGGCCGAAGTGGGGCTTGGCATGAACGTAATCGGAGTTATTCAAGGGGATTATACCATAGAGGAATTAGCCATAAACTCTGGTGAAGTGCATTTGCGTCACGATAAGAGACGCGGAGATAATTGGGACCTGTTGACCAGTACCGATACTTCATCCACAGAATTGAATCTTCAACATGTAGAAGCCAAGAAGGTGCAATTGCATTACGACGACTACGAGGAGGATTCCTATTATGAGGCCTTCATCGAATCTTTATCTGCCTCAGGGAGTCTAGGGGATGCCGCCATCTTCGATCTTCAAACCCACCTCGAACACACTTATATTACCATCGACCAAAGCAAATTTTTAGTCGATGCCCCGCTCAAGGGATCGGCAAATGTTCTTTTCAGTGGTGACCAATGGCGTATTGAAACTGAAAGCCTCAAACTACATACCTTCCCTGTTTCCCTCCTCCTCCATCAAGACGGAGGGCGCATTAGTGCTGCCCAAATGGACATACCAGCCGCTCTAGTTTATGCCCCCTTGTTTGAATTACCAGAAGAAGTGGACGTCAAGGCCTTGCTCGCTTCATGGACTTGGCAAGGAAGCTATGAAGATTGGGGAGTAGATTTTTCTACGGACGGCTCTTCCATGGTGTATAATGGAATCGTCGTCCCTTCGGTATCCTGCACTGGACGATGGCAATGGGGCGCATTGTCGGAATTGCAAATAGGGGCCCTAAACGTCAAGACAAAGACTGGTGAAATCAGCGGATCACTCTCCATTTCCGGCTCAAGACCTCAGCTCATCACGGAGCTTAGCGGTGGATCAAACCTCAGCGAGCTCTTTGATTTTGTCGAAACAGATATTCTGGTAGACCCTATGGGATTTTGGCGAGGGCAAGAACTCGTTATTAAACAAGCCTTCCGCTCATGGGACAACCTCACCCCTTACGGCAATCCACTCTTTGAAGGGAAGATTCAGCTGACCGAAGGTTCTTTCGGGTTGGCACAGAGTAATATCGTGTTCGACAAGGTAGAGGCTGAGCTCAGTGCAGATGGCCGTCATGTTGCTGTCGAACGCTGTTTCTTGAAAAGTGAGGAGAATACCGCTGTTGTACAAGGGATGATTTACCATGCCCTGGAGCCTAATGGGTACCCTATGGTCGAGTTGCGCCTGGAAAGTCCTACCATTGATATCGATCCCCTATTGTATTGGGAATTTGAGGATTCCCCGGAGGATACAGATGAAGAAACGACTTTCGATTACAGCGTAGGGCTGTTCATCGACCACGTAAACCTCGGTGACTTTAATGGTAAAAGCCTGCGCGGCACCGTCTTCAATCGAGGTGCTTGGATGTTCGGCAAGGACATGAGTATTGAAGGGTGTGATGGCACCCTAGCAGGGAATTGGACCCTATATGAAAGCCAAACTGATAATGTGTTTAAAGCAGATGCGAAGGCCGATGGAATACAGCTTGACCAATTGTTGGCCAGCTTCAACAGCTTTGATATTGAGGACCTCGACGCCTCGAACCTTCTTGGGGAGGCGAATGTAGAGGCCACTATTTCTCTGACCTTCGACGAGGAATGGGAACAAATTGCCAGTAAAACATTGGTGGAAGGGCGCGGGGAAATACGCAATGGTACCCTCCAGAACTACGCGCCATTGCAGGAACTCAGTGCCTTCATTGATCAAGGCGAGCTACAGCGCATTGATTTCCCTTATTTGAACTCTGAATTCCGAGTGCACGGCGATACCCTACAATTGCCTGAGACCAAGGTGGAGAACAGTGCCTTGAATTTATGGGTAAACGGATGGCAAAATTTGGAGACCGATGATATCCGATACAGCGTTCGACTCGGACTAAAGGATTTGGCCCTTAGAGGTAAAAACTCCAACCGCGATTTAGGCAATTGGATCTCAGAAGCGGAAAAC
>DMCR01000140.1 GCA_003445735.1 Cryomorphaceae bacterium | reverse complement strand
ACTCACGTTCCCACCGGTTACTGGTGTCTCGAAACGCTCACATGCAGCACTCATCCCTTTAATGGAACCGACAAACTGCCAGTACACCTCAGGATTATAGGGGTTACCGAAGTTCAAACAATTGGTCACTGCTGAAGGAATGCCTCCTGAACAAGAGATATTGCGCGCTGCTTCACTTACTGCAATAGCACAACCTACTTCGGGATCTGCATGTACGTAACGGCTATTACAATCCACACTCATGGCCAAGGCCTTGTTCGTTCCTTTGATGTTTACCACTCCTGCATCGGAAGGCGCATTAGTGCTCATATTACGTGTACCTACCATACTGTCGTATTGCTCGTATATATAACGTTTAGAGGCAATATTCGGTAAGGCCACCATCTGCTTCGCAATTGATTTCAAGTCTGAAGGCTGAGCGATGCTATCAATATTGAATTGCTTGTACTCTTGGTAATATGCTGGTTCAGACCACTCTCTGTGGTACACTGGTGCTCCACCGCCTAGTACAGCGCTTTCAGCTGGAATTGAACCTACAAGTTCATCGCCCCAGTAGTAATTCACAATGCCATCGCCGGTTACTTCACCAATCTCTTCACATTCGAGATCCCATTTTTTAAAAATATCAAGCACGACCTGCTCCTTGCCTTTTTCAACAACAACTAGCATGCGCTCCTGAGATTCAGACAAGAGAATTTCCCAAGCTTCCATATCTTGACGCAAAGGCACCTTATCCAACCAAATATTCATACCGTGCTCGCCAGCTGCAGACATTTCACAAGAAGAACAAGTGATACCGGCCGCGCCCATATCCTGCATCCCCACCACTGCATCGGTAGTAGCAAGCTCCATGGTCGCTTCTAGTAACAACTTCTCTTGGAATGGATCGCCTACTTGTACAGATGGGATGTCGTCAGCACTATCTTCATCTAAGTCCTTTGAGGCAAATGAAGCGCCATGAATACCATCTTTACCGGTGGCCGAACCCACAATAAATACTGGGTTACCCACACCTGTGGAAGTTGCAGAAATCTGTTTACCAACTTCAACAATACCCGCGGAAAAGGCATTGACTAAAGGGTTTTGGTGGTAACACTCGTCGAAGTATACTTCACCTCCAACAATTGGGATACCAAAACTATTTCCATAATCGCCAATTCCTTTACTAACCCCTTTGACCAACCACTTCGTTCTATCTTCAGAAGGTTTTCCAAAGCGCAATGAATTGAGTTGAGCGATAGGACGCGCACCCATGGTAAAAATATCGCGGTTAATACCACCTACACCGGTAGCGGCACCTTGATAAGGCTCTACCGCAGATGGGTGGTTGTGAGATTCTATTTTGAACGCACATGCCAATCCATCACCAATATCTACGAGCCCTGCGTTTTCCTCGCCAGCTTCTACAAGCATGTGAGGACCTTTTTTTGGTAATTTTTTCAACCAAACGATGGAGTTCTTGTAGGAACAATGCTCGCTCCACATTACGCCATAAACGCTTAGTTCTAAGTAGTTTGGTGTATGACCAAGAATCTCTTTGATGGAATCAAATTCTTCAGGACGCAGCCCCATTTCTTGAGCTTGTTCTAAAGTGGCAACTGATGTGCTATTCATTATTGAAAAGAATTTGTGCAAATTTAGGTATTCTTAGAGCAACACATTTGAATTACATGCGCAATCTTTCCCACACTTTTAGCCAAATTTTTGTTTATAACCTGCTAGGGGTTTTGACCCTCATCAGCTGTCAAAACCCTCCAGAATACGACCTGATCCTCAAGGACTTCGAATTGCACAGTCCAGATGATACCACTACCGAACATGAAGGCTCCGAGTTTTGGATTGCGGTCGAGGACGGTAAGATTTCAAAAATCATTGATATCAGCCGGCACACCTCCCTGCCAAAAGGAAAAACAGAAATCTCTCTTGAGGGCCAACACCTCTATCCTGGCTTTATAGATGCCCACGGCCACCTGTTCGGATATGCTCGGACGTTTAGCACCGTAAACCTTTTCGGCGCGACCTCTAAAGAAGAATGCATCGAACGAATCGGCTCCTATATTGCCACTCATCCGAATGCACATTGGATTGTAGGGCGTGGATGGGATCAAAACGACTGGCCAGAAAAATCTTTACCTACAGCCGATGATTTGGCTAGATTTGATGAAGTGAAAATCTACATGACCCGTATTGACGGACATGCTGCATGGGTGAACCAAGCCGTTCTAGACACTTTTAATATCACAAATGATACTCAAATTGATGGTGGCTCAATTAAAGATGGAGTATTGGTCGATAATGCGGAATCCTTGGTCCAAATGCCCAAGCTTTCGAATAGGTTCTGGCGAGCAGCGTTACTGCAGGCTCAAGATAGTCTAGTAAAGTATGGGCTCACCGCAATGACAGATGCAGGCCTATCAAAGGATCAAATCCTACTCTTGGATTCACTTCAGGAAGAAGGCAGCTTCAAATTATTTGTAAATGCAATGATCAGCAACAATGAGGAAGACCTTCAGTATTTCGAAACCCATGGCCCTATTGAGAAGCCACTACTGCGAGTGAAAAGCGTAAAAGGTTATCTTGACGGTGCCTTGGGCTCACATGGTGCACTCTTGCGCGATCCATATCATGATTTACCGGACCATTATGGCCTTCCAATACTTAGCCCGGAAGAGCTCAACGTATTGCGCGATCGTTGTTTACAAAATAGTTGGCAACTGTGCGTTCATGCCATTGGAGATAGCGCTCATCACGTCCTTCTGGAAAGCTTTCAAAACTTACCCCACGATCAAGACCTTCGCTTCCGAGTAGAGCATGCACAGATCATGACACCGGCAGATAGCGCGTATTACACTCACCCTAACATCATTGCCTCCGTCCAGCCTACCCATGCCACGAGCGACATGTATTGGGCCGAGGAACGCCTAGGCCGTGAGCGTATTCATCATGCATACAGCTATTTAAGAATCTTTAATTCAGCTGGAGACCGCGTGGCTTTTGGGACTGATTTTCCTATCGAACACATAGACCCATTAGCCACCTTTTTTGCAGCCACTACACGCCAAGATGCTCAGCATTGGCCCGAACAAGGATTCTTGCCTGAACAATGCGTTAGTCCAGCTATGGCCATAACTGCCATGACCCGAGGCGCTGCTTACAGCGCTTTCGGTGAAAACAGTTATGGATCAATCTCCGTAGGGCAAAGCGCAAACTTCACCATTCTCAATCAAGACCTCTGGAATGAGGACCCACAACTCAGAAACAAAACACTCGTATTGCGAACCATTGTTGGAGGGGTGTCTTTATATGCTCAAAATCAATAAAGGTCTAAAAGACATTTTTGTATCTTAACCATTCGCTTAACACAATCATATTATATACATGAATCAACCTACAAGATTATTCGACATCCCTAGGTACCAATT
>DMCR01000145.1:1732-4831 GCA_003445735.1 Cryomorphaceae bacterium | reverse complement strand
GGGAGCACGGTTGGCTTTCCTACCCAAGCATCCTTAGAAGCGCATGAAGCCGATCCATACTTTGCGGGAAGCTACAACCCATATCGAGCGACTTACGAGGATTTGCTCAATGCCAATTATACGTACGAAGCTGATTCATTTTTTCAAAGTATTGGCTTTGATGGAAATGCAGAAAACGATGGTTTTGCTACAAGTCTAGGTAATGCTATTCTTAATGATTCTCGATTCGATGGATTGGTTAGTTACAGTAACCAAATTGCACAAATCTACGCAGATCAATTTGCTGAGGACGGTGTGCTCGATGCCAATGGCTTTTCTCAAGTTAGTGATTATGATTTAGCCAAATCCTTCGCCCGAGGCTCCCGCTCTGTAGAAAGCTTGCTTAAAACCATTCCCCGTTCCAGTGATCCCGATCTCAATTTGGGCTATTTGTGGAATTGGAGGAACGAGGACAATTCCCAAGGTACCACACTGGCCGATGCCATTTACGGTATTTTTAATGGTGGGAACATGGCTCCGACGTCTACGGCAATTCGAGAAATTGCCCTAATGGATCAGTATATTGATATCAGCGCTTTTAAGGACTACGTTGCCACAAATACTGCAACGAGCGCTGAGTTTTCTAACGGAGTCGAGGAATTAATTTACAATTCAATTCAGGATTGGATGGTCACACAAAATGGGGGTATGATTCCAATGCCTGGAGTGGATCAGCCCGATATGGATTGGACCAGCCCCACCTTCGGTCAAGGCAATGGTGTGGTTGATACAGATGAAATTGATGCACAAAGACGTGCTATTGCTAGCTATGTTTACGGATTGCTCGATCCTCTAAATAAGGATAATGCGAATTTCTGGAAAGCGAATCAGGATGTTATTAATTTCTTTAAGTATCAGCTACATTCGCAAAAAGATTATTCCTTCATGTGGAATACCTATATTACTCCTGATATATTCGAAAGTTCTGGGGCTTTAACTGAAGATCGTACGAATAATCTTAACGAGATTAACCCTTCTTTATCCAAAGCGTCCATTGATTTTTATGAGCCCTTTGTGCAACGCACTTGGGCTTCACAAACCTCTTCTGACGATAATAAATCAGCTAGAATTACCTTTTCCTACGAAACCAATGCAGAGTATTTTTTACCTGGTAAGCAGCAATGGTTGTTAGGAATCGATTTAGATAAGCGCAATGCAGCTCAATCTCGCTATGAAGAGTTTCAAGAGGGAACTAAGGTTTATCAGGCAGAATTTTACGATGGTTCAATTGGAGACGTCTATCTGCGTGGAGATGTAGCAAGTGATTTTGTTTCACAAAGAGATTTGCTTTATGACAGTGAGGATCCATCCCGCTTTTTGAATGGTAGGCAGGAGGGTCACGAGTACGACTACACCTCCAATTCACTGGCGGCTAACTTTAAGCTCTCTACTAAGATTCTCAATAGCACCTCAATGAACAAGATTTATCAGGCGGAAACGGAAGTAAAGACTAATGGTATATGGTTGGCTGCCTCTGGATCCTACCTAAAGGGAAAGCTGCGGTCTTTGATTGGACTGCGCCGCGATGCTATTAAAGTAGATAGTAATTACTACAATTATAAAATCAGAGCATTGGGATCTGACGCCTCTGATACAGTGGTGAAAAGCCGCCAAGAAACACTCGATTTACCGTACACTACTCCATCGGTAGGGGGACTTTATTGGATGTCTAAAGAATTAGCGGTCTTTGGGAATTATTCAAAGTCGGTCATTTCTCCGACTGGATTTCAGTACGATGTCTTTGGCAAATTAACACCTCCTGAAACAGGTAAAGGCTATGAAATTGGTTTCAAGTACAGTTCGGAAGATGGGAAGATCAATGCTCAATTAACAGGTTTCACTATTGATAAAAAGAATGAGCAAAGAGCTAATATTACTTGGCCGCAGCTCAGTGCAGTCTATCCTTACAGTAACCCTGATGGAACATGGGCGGATGGTTTTGCTGATGAAAATGGTAATGTCTATCAAGAAAATGATGAAAATGCTTCCGAGGCGCGTAGCCTCTATGATATCGAGCAAAAACTTCAGGTTGATGGAACGCCTCTCACGGATGAAAATGGCTTCCCTGTCTATCAGATAATTTTCGACCCTCTTGGTTCTCGTGTTGCTGATGAGGAAGCACGTAGCCGTGGTATCGAATTAGACTTTTACTACAATCCCACCGACCAGCTCTCATTTTTCATAGGCTATGCTCACTTAGATACAACGATTCTCAAGTCGTCACTTAGCGCCTTGGAGGGGCTGACGGTTCCGGGAACTTCAAAGCACAATATCAATTTTCAATGCCGTTATAAATTCACGGATGGTAAACTTAAGGGGTTTACCGTTGGCATGAACCAAAAATACCGCTCAGCTGCTTTGCTCAATAATTACTTCACGGATTTAGATAGCGACGGGGATCAAGACTATCGTGTGCACATTGTTAATGGGGTTGAATTGCAACCAGTGCATCATAAACTTTATCTAGAAAATCAGTACCAAACCGATTGCTTTATCAAGTGGGGAGGGAAACTTGCCAAGGGTAAATCCGTTCCCTGGACGGTCTTTCAACTCAATGTAAACAATATCTTTGACGATGTACACTTGATCAGTACTGGGGCGAACAACGCACGTTATACGGAAGGGCGCACGATTACCCTCTCTGCGGGGTTTTATTTCTAAGTCCTTAAACTTGCCTAGAGTTCAATCAGCATAGAGGCAATTTCGGACAGGGCTTGCTCATAGATGGGCGCTAGTGTCCTGTCATGGAGAAGGGTGCGGCCACGCTTTTTGCAGAATTCATCTTCGAGGGATTGAAGCGAGTGCCCCAAAGAATTCTTTGCCGCACGCATGGCACCACCGAGGGCGACTGAACCAGTAATCTCCAAGCGTTCAACTGTACATTGAAAGATATCGGCAGCGACTTGGGCGATACTGTCATTTTCTGAAGCCCCTCCAGTGAGGTAAATACTTCGCGGCTGCATCGCCATCCACTCGGTGTGTAATTGCATGTTGAGAAACTGTCCTTCTACACAAGCGCGGACTGCTTCTTGCGGTCGTTCCCAATTTTGAAATGCGTGA
>DMCR01000145.1:1061-1384 GCA_003445735.1 Cryomorphaceae bacterium | reverse complement strand
GTGCTACCCGAATAGCGAGGGCTGATCTCAGGGCTGAAAAAGGGGAGCATGTAATTTCCGTTAGCACCAGCTTCAGTTGCATCAAGGGCTTCAGTAAATTGATCCCATGAATAATTAAAGCGATCCTTGACTGCCTCGCGCGCCAGCGATCCATTGAGAAAGCATTGCAGTGACATGGTCTTCCCGCTTGGATTACCAAAGACATGACCATAGCCGTTCGGGTCGGAGACAATCTTGGGCATGGCAGCGAAGTAGGTATCGGAGGTACCTAGAGAAATGACGACTTTACCTTCTGAACTGCCTCCTGTGCCGACTAAACTGCT
>DMCR01000145.1:525-747 GCA_003445735.1 Cryomorphaceae bacterium | reverse complement strand
GCCTCCTGTGCCGACTAAACTGCTTGGATTATCCCCGGTGAAAACCGTGATCTCCGTTTTCGGATCAAAGCCATATTTCTCAACAAAGTAGGGCGCTATTGTGCCCACGGTATGATTCCCCGTGACAATACTAGGCAGTTTGTTTTTTAAATCGGGAGCGGTTGCGTTGAGCAATTGAGCATCCCAATCAAAGCTTTGGAGATTCATTAGGTTCATGCCTGC
>DMCR01000145.1:0-174 GCA_003445735.1 Cryomorphaceae bacterium | reverse complement strand
AGGGGCATCACAGCCGGCAAATAGGGAGCAAAAAAAGGAACTGACGAGGTGTATGCGATCCGTGTTTAGGTAAGCCTCAAGTGAACGCTTATAGAAGCGGCGGATTTGAGGTCCAGTGAAGCGCTCGGTAGCAACTGAACCGGATTGTTCACAGATGATGCGATCGCCTCCGAG
>DMCR01000001.1:12595-12940 GCA_003445735.1 Cryomorphaceae bacterium | reverse complement strand
AGAAGGGATGTCCATAAAGATCACAGGGTGACCGTTCAAGGTGAACGGACGGTAGAGCTTGTCCATGATTTTCTGTGCGTCGTCGCTATCCACACCGACCACAATGCGGTCGGGCTTCATGAAGTCGTCAATGGCAGCGCCCTCTTTCAAGAACTCAGGATTAGAAGCGACGTCAAAGCCGAACGTGACCCCACGAGTTTCCAATGTAGATGCCACGGCGCCTCGTACCTTTTCCGCGGTACCCACTGGCACGGTAGATTTAGTAATGACCACTAAGTAGTCTTGCATGGTCTGGCCTATTTCTTGAGCCACACCTAATACATACTTCAAATCTGCAGAACCGTC
>DMCR01000001.1:0-12265 GCA_003445735.1 Cryomorphaceae bacterium | reverse complement strand
TCACCAGGAGGCGTTCCCACAGCAATGAATGCGGCCGCTGAGCTCACAATGGCCTCAGACAAATCTGTAGTGAAGTGCAATCTGCCCTTTTCAACGTTGCGAAGTACAATGTCCTTGAGTCCAGGCTCGTAAATAGGGAGAATGCCGTTTTTCAGGCCTTCAATTTTCTTCTGATCAATATCTACGCAGCTTACCTCGATGCCCACGTCCGCCAAACAGGCGCCGGTCACCAAGCCTACGTATCCAGTTCCAATGACTGTAATCTTCATGCTAAAGCTTTAGGTCGTTGTATCAACGATTTCAATGCCCTAAAATTACATTATTACGAACGACTATTTGCCCTTACCTTGCACTTAAAGCCCACGGAATCTATGAATGGATGGTATCGCCTGCTTTTTTGCCTGTTTTTTTTCGGTCTATCGACCGTTATGTGTGGCCAATTAACCACTGCCGACAGCATCCGCACAGTTCAATTATGGGGATTGGCACCGGCTACGCACATTCCCCTTGGAGATCTCGCTACTCGCTACAGCACCTTTGGTGGAGCTACCCTAGAATACACGAAGAAAAACCGCGAGGGATGGATGATCGGGGCATCCTTTGATGCGTTTTACGGAAATTCGGTAAAAAATGCCTCCGAGATCTTCGGAGGATTGTCAGATGAGCAAGGGAATTTTGTGGGGGTCAATGGAGAATTGGCTGTCCTTCAAGCAGGACTTTTGGGCGGACAGATAACCGCTCATGTCGGACATATTTTTAAATCACATTACAACCCAAATTCTGGATGGCTTTGGATGGTAGGTATCGGTGCCCAGCAAACCCAAATCAGTTTACGCAATGAGCGCGGTAACTTCCCGCAGCTTCAAGGATCCATGCTTCGTGGATACGATAGGTTGCACATTGGACCTGTGGCAAAAGTCCAGTTGCGTTACCTGCATTTAGACAATAACGAACGCATCAACTATGCTTTAGGCATTCACGCGTTTCTGGCCACCACACAGAACATCAGAGGTTTCAACACGGATACGGGATTGCTGGATAATTCGTTTAAGTGGGACATGGGCGTTGGCGTGAACTTTACTTGGTACCTGCCCATTTACGCAAAACAAGAGAGCTTCTTTTTAACGGACTGATGATCATTTATCCACTTCTGGCTGAGTTTGTTTTTAGGACGGGCGCCATCTTCGGCCGCACCGGTTCTTGGTGGTCGGCGGTGGGTGGATCGCGGAATTGGACCCATGAACCTCCATTAGAAGGAAAAACCATCTGGATGCATTGTGCCTCCTTGGGGGAATTTGAGATGGGGCGCCCTGTATTGGAACAGTTTTTAGATCGACATGAACACTGGCAAGCGGTCGTGACGTTTTTTAGTCCTTCAGGATACGAACCACGTAAAAATTACTCTTGCGCCAAGGTTTATTATTTGCCTTTTGACCGACCCTCCCTGGTTACAAAATGGTTGGCCTATGTGCAGCCAGATTTGGCGCTTATGGTACGTTACGATTTATGGCCAAATCATATTGCTGGATTGCGGCGCGCCAATATTCCCTTGGTGGTACTAGGGATGAGCGCCCCGAAAACTCCTTGGTATTTGAGCCGTGCTTTGCCTTTGATTCGCAAGAACTTTATTGCTGGCGTACATACTTGGGGAGTGGTGAGTGAGGCAGATGCTGCGATTATGAGTATGGCCGGAGTGCATTCGGAAGTTTTGGGGAATCCGAAATACGATTATGCGGCGGCCTTGGTAGGGGTGGAGGCGAGCGAAAAATTCAAGGCTTGGAAACAAGCGCAGCATAAGCCAGTGCTCCTACTCGGTAGTGCCCACTTATCGGATTGCGAGGCATTGAATGGTCTAGATCTACAAGGTTTTTCTCTTTGGGTAGTTCCTCACGATCTGGGGGAATCAGCAAAGCTTTTGGGGGCGTTAACACAATATGAATCTTCTCAAGTGTTCGATAGCACTCGAGACGAGCCAAAGGCAACGGATGTGTTGATGATGCCTGAGTTTGGTGTGCTGGTTAGTTTGTATGGCTTGGCCGATGGTGTTGTGATTGGAGGTGGATGGGATAAAGCTACGCACAACGTTTTAGAAGCGACCGCTCAGGGGAAGATAACGGCCTGTGGACCGAACTGGCAGAAGATTGCGGAGAATAAAGAATTGATCGAACAAGGGTTCCTGCATCCAATCCAGACACACGGAGACTGGATACAATATTTAGAACAGGTGGGAACTGAAGAGCTTGCTGCACAAGGGAAAACAGCCCAAGCGTGGATGCTTGAGCAGCGCGGTGCCGCAGAAAAAATTGTAAAAGTTTTAGAAGAGGCCGTTCAGCTCTGAGTCAATCTGTTGAATGATCTCGCCCAAATCTTCGGGGTTCTCAGGGAATTTATTCTTATCTACGTTGACAATAAGGACTTTGCCCTTGTCGTAAGAATTAATCCAAGCTTCGTACCTCTCGTTTAGACGACGCAAGTAATCAATACGAATACTGTTTTCGTAGTCGCGACCTCTTTGTTGAATATGATCTACCAATGTTGGTACCGAGGCGCGGAGGTAAATCAATAGGTCCGGAGCTTGCAGGTGTTTTTCCATCAATTCAAACAACCCCTGATAGCTGTTGAAGTCACGAGCAGTCATCAATCCCATGGCATGCAAGTTCGGTGCGAAGATGTGTGCATCTTCATAAATGGTACGATCTTGAACCACATTTAAACCTTCTTCACGAACCTGGGTTACTTGTTCAAAGCGGGAACGCAAGAAATAAATTTGAAGGTTAAAGCTCCAGCGTTGCATTTCTTCATAAAAGTCATCGAGGTAAGGGTTGTCGTCTACATCCTCGAAATGTGGCTGGTATTTGTAGTGCTTTGCTAATAACTCAGTTAAAGTTGTTTTACCAGAACCAATATTTCCTGCGATTGCTATGTGCATGACTACTATTTTTGTACCCGCAAAGTAATAAAAGTGTCGGAAGTAAGATGCAAATTGACCACCTAACTAAACAAATTAAATCTACCCGCCAAGAATTAATTCAACATCCGGCCTTCGGCTGGGTCAATAGCCTTGATAAAGCGCGCGAGTTTATGGAAACGCACGTATGGGCCGTATGGGATTTCATGGTCCTATTGAAGGCCTTGCAGCGTCAATTGACTTGTGTGGATACCTACTGGATCCCTCAGGGCGACCCCGAAACTCGCAGGTTGATTAATGAGATTGTTCATGGCGAAGAAAGCGATGTGGATAGGGAAGGCAATGCCACCAGTCACTTCGAGCTGTATGTAAAAGCGATGGAAGAGGCAGGGGCTAATTCTGCACCTGTTTTAGCTTTTATTGAGGCTTTGCGCGCGGGCGCAAATCCAATGGAGGCTGTTGAGGAGAGCGATGCGCCTGAGGGCGCTAAGGCGTTCGTTCGACAGACGCTAGCAGTAGTAGAAGGTGGCAAGGCACATGAGATTGCAGCTGTCTTCACCTTCGGTCGTGAGGATTTAATTCCGGATATGTTCATGGAAATCGTTGGGAATTTGAAGGCCCAATTCCCCGAGCAGCTAGGACTCTTCGCCTACTACCTTGAGCGTCACATTGAAGTAGATGGCGATTTACACGGGCATTTGGCGGAGCGTATGGTCGAACTTTTATGTGGTACGGATACCCAGAAATGGGGTAGTGCGGCCAAGCTATCTGAGCAAGCCTTGCGTGCACGCATCAACTTGTGGACTGCGGTTATGCAGTCGTTTGAGCAGCGTCATTCAGCGCCTGCAACTGCGTAATAATGTCTCGGTTATTGCTCAATCTCGGGACCTTGTTTTGACCGCCAAGCTTGTTTTTGTTTTTCAACCATTGGTGGAACAATCCCTTTTGGGCTACAACGATATTGGGTAGTTGTAAGACGAGATCGCCTTTTCTTTTCGCGGCGTAATCAGAGTTTTCCTCTTTGAGGGCTTTATCTAGATCTTGGGTGAAGGCCGTAAGGTCATCAGGAGGTGCTTTAAATTCAATGATCCATTGATGTCCACCGGTTTTTTCACTATTCATATAGCATGGTGCTGCATGGAATTCTACCAGATCGCATGCGTGTAAGTTGCATACCTTCATCATCGCACTTTCAGCATCGGTGACGATCACTTCTTCGCCAAAGGCATTGATGAAATGTGCTGTCCTGCCGCTGACTTTGATTCGGTAAGGATGGCGAGATACAAACTTAACGGTATCCCCAAGCAGGTAGCGCCATAGTCCACCGTTGGTCGTGATAACCACGGCGTAATCTGTATGCAACTCGACATCTTTTAGGTCAATGGTTTGGCTGTTAGTTCCGTTGAAGGAATCCATAGGTATGAATTCATAATAAATGCCATTATTGAGCAAGAGTAACATTCCGTCATTGGCCGGATCGTCCTGTACCGCAAAGAACCCCTCGGAGGCATTGTAGTTTTCCATAAAGGTGACTTGGTTGCCCGGCATCAGGGCGCGGAATTGGTCCTCGTAAGGCGCGAAATTTACCCCGCCGTGTGCAAAGAGTTCAAGGTTTGGCCATACCTCGAGGATGTTCCTTTTTCCGGTACGTTTGAGCACTTTCTTAAATAGCACCAAGAACCAGGAACTTACGCCCCATAAGGAGGTGATGTTTTGTTCGAGGGCTTCATCTAGTATGGCATCAATTTTCTTTTCCCAATCGCTCATCAGCGCGGTGGTGGGACTTGGTGCGCTGCGGAGTTCTGCCCACAGCGGAATGTTTTGGATCAGGATGGCGCTGAGGTCGCCGCTTTGACTTTGGCCTTCGGACTGTATTTCTGTGGAACCGCCCAAGCGCAAGCCGAGCCCTTCGAAAATTTTAGTTTCCGGCACCGCATTGCAATATAAAGCGAGTTCGTATCGTCCGCCGGAGAAGTGGCAATCTGCGATACTGTCTTTGGAAACGGGGATGAATTTACTTACCCCGGAGGTAGTGCCGGAGCTCTTGGCGTACCACTCTACCTTGCCGGGCCAGAGAATGTTGCGGTGGCCTTGGCGCATGCGCTCGATGTAGGGCTTGAGGGTGCTGTAATCCGATAAGGGTACACGCGTTTGAAATTCACGCGGGTGTTGGATCAGGTCGAAACGGTATTTCTGGCCATATTCGGTATCTGTACCTTTGGCCAGGAGTTCGCGAAGTAGTTGATCCTGGGACTCAATGGGTCGGTCTGTGAAGGCATAAATTTCCTCCACACGGCGGCGCATGTTTTGTCGGATGACTTTGTTTACCCAAGTATAGATCATGGCTTTAGGAGGTCGGTCGTTTATGTGCTACTTTCACACTATTAAAGTTAGCAGAAAATATGCATTTCACTGGCCCATTAAGGAAAATGACTACGCAGTACGGACCCACGATTCGATACTCTTTGCCCTTGGGTATAGATCTGTTGATGATGAATGGATTGATTGGGAAGCCGTTGCGTATGACTTTTACCGGGACGCATAAATGTTTTTGTGGCCAATTGGTCCCAGAGGTATACCGCCAGAATTTCTGTCGCGAATGCTTTTTTACCAAACCTGAGGCCTCGCCCACCATCATGAAACCAGAACTCAGTAAGGCCCATTTAGGCATTGCCGAGCGAGATTTAGAATTTGAGCAGCGATTGCAATTACAGCCGCATTTGGTGTATTTGGCAAAAACCGATCGCATTAAGGTCGGCGTGACTCGAAAGACGCAGATGCCTTACCGCTGGATGGATCAAGGTGCAGACGAGGCGACGGTCATATTAGAGGTGCCTAACCGCTATTTGGCGGGCGTCGCAGAAGTGGCGTTGAAGGACCACTTTACCGACAAGACTTCTTGGCAGGCCATGCTCAAAGGGGCAACAACTGAGGAAAGCCTGGAGGAAGCCTTTGTGATGGCTCAGGCGTCGTTGCCAGAAGAATTACAACAATACCGTACCCAGCAGCCGGAGATTTGGTCGATGAATTACCCTGTCGAGCAGCATCCATTGAAGGTGAAGAGCACGAGCTTCAAAACCGAAGGCGATACCTGGGAAGGCGAGTTGGTCGGTATTAAAGGTCAATACCTGATCACCACAGCGGGGGTGTTCAACGTGCGTTCGCACGAAGGCTACATTGTGAATTTGGAGTTGTTTTAGACTTCGATTTCTTCGCCGATCTCGAGTCCGAAATAACCGCGGGCCCACCACATAAACGCATAGATGGCGGCAGTATCAATTGCGGCGGCGGTAGCTTTGAAGAGCCAGCCGTCCCAAATGTATTCGCCCATGGTGCTCCATGGTAAGGTGCCAATGAATAAGACTAGGACAACGAGTATAGTATCGACGAGTTGGCTGACCAGGGTCGAGAAGTTGTTGCGGACCCAAAGCATCTTTCCGCCGGTGAGGTTCTTCCAAAAGTGAAACAAACGTACGTCGATGAGTTGTGCTACGATGTAAGCAAGCATTGAGGCGGCGATGACGCGCCAAGCGTTTTGGAAAACTTGGTTGTAGGTGGCATCCGACACGGGTGAGCCTTCGATAGCTGGGAATTGGGCCCCGAGCCATAAGACGAAGAGGACAAAAATACTTGCCACGAGGCCGGAGAGTACGACCTGTGTGGTGCGCTTTTGGCCGTAGAGCTCGCTTAAGATATCGGTGATCAAAAAGGTCATCGGGTAGGGAAGTACCCCAGCGCTGATGGTAAATACTTTGAACCCGAGGTCTACCGTCACGAATTTGTTGGCAATCAGGTTACACGTGATTAATGCAGCGATGAATAATGCCCCTAATAAATAGTAGAGACGTTCAGCATTTTGTTGTTTTTCCGAGATCACAGTTCAAGGAAAATAGGATTCAAACGGGCTTGGAGTCCTGGGTTAGTCGCCAGGAATTTGAGTTCTTGTGCTGCAGGATGGTCGAGGAAAGGTAGGCTCACTGCTTTCGCCGCACCCAAAGATTTAAGGTATTTCTCTAATCCATCTTCTACCGTTGGGAGTTCATATAATTTGTAGGATTCGATGCCGGCTTCCTTCGCGGCATAGGTAATGGCATCGCTCAGATTGCCCTCGAGGTCGGCCAATCCATTATCTACGGCATCATCTCCGGTCCAAACGCGACCGCCACATAAGGGGAGAAGGTAGTCCATGTCCATGCTTCTACCCTCGGCAACTTTACCCGTGAAATCAGCGTATCCGCGGTCGATCATGCGCTGCAGTATGGCGTATTGGGCTTCGTCGGGATGCTTGGCGAGGTTGGGGAAGTTGGCCATGGGGTGAGTTTGTACTTCTTCGACGCTAAGCCCGAGGGTTTCGGTCATCAATTCCTCGGCGGTGAATAGGCTCATGAAGATGCCGATACTACCGGTGATGGTAGTGGAATTTGTAAAAATCGCGTCAGCATTACAACTAATATAATACCCGCCGGAGGCAGCATAATTCGCTTGACTCACGATGAGTGGTTTCTCGATATCGCCAATGGTGTGGTGTATGATATCTGAGGTCAAGGCACTCCCGCCCGGGCTGTTAACGCGAAGTACAATGGCTTTGACGCGTTTGTTTTTGTCCGCTTTGCGCAGTGCTTTGACGATATTTTCAGTGCCGATGGTGCTTTCGTCTCCCGAACCGTTGCCTATACTTCCATTCGCGTAGATGATTGCGATGCGGTCGGTGGCTTTTACAAAAGGAATTTGGGCCGCATAATCTGTATAATGAAGGAGGGAATAGCGGTCCTCGAAGTGGTTCATGATATCTTCTTTGTAACCCAAGGCATCCACTAATCCGGCTTCAAGACAGGCGTCGGCGTCCATGCCAATAAAATCTGTTGCAGCCCTGTCGAGGGTGCTGCGGTCGATCCCTTTCGCTTCGAATTGGCCCCCGATAAAATCCCAAAACTGGGTGATAAGGTGGGTCAATTGCAACCGGTTTTCGTCGCTCATTTCACTAGCGATATAGGGTTCTACCGCGCTTTTGAATTTATTTCCAGTGCCTCGAACGATCAGGGGCTCGATGCCGAATTTGTCAAAAAAATCCTTGTAGTAGGTGGAGCTTGTTCCGACGCCGCTGAGCTCAAATATCCCGCCGGGGTGAAGGACGGTAGAATCTGCGATGGCGCTCAATGCAGCTCCTTTTTGGGTATAATATTCGCCATAGGAATAGATGGGTTTACCTGAGGCGGCTTTAAATTCTTTAAGATAATCGGCCAATTCTTCTAGCATCCCATAACCAGCGGCGAAAACGCCCTGCTCCAATAAAATTCCTTGCACTCGATCGTCTTCTGCGGCATGTTTTAAGGTGGCCATGAGTTCGTTCATGCCTAGGGCTTTAGGAACGTCCATGCCCAATAATGCTGCATCTAGACCGGCTAATGGATCTTCAAAGGCGCGGTCTTCCAAAGTTCCTGATAAAGGAATACGCAATAAGGTGTTCTCTTCTACCTTTGGGGCTGGATCTTTTCCGGTAACGCTCGCGATGACCAATAGGCCAATCAAGAGCAGGATAGACGCGACAAACGCTGTTAAGACAGCAAGAACAGTAGTGAAGAAATTTTTCATGGGGCAGGCCATTATTTTATTAGGTACAAACTTAGGCGATAAAGTGCAAAACCTTGCCACGGCAAAGGAGGCAATTGGTCGATTTAGCATAGTCTTAAGAAAAAGTAGGTGCTATGAGAGTCCGGCTTGGGGCTACTACAGTACAAACTCATACCTGAACCAGGTGCTCTTGGTGGAGACCGACTTGGGTCCTGAGGAGTTGTTGGTTAAATTACTATTTACGGAAAAGGCTATGGGCCGAGTTCGCGAGGAGGCGGGCTACGCCGATCGAACCATTGATTTGGACATGCTGGATTACGACGGAAAAGTTTGGGAGAGCGAGTTATTGGTATTGCCGCATCCGCGCTTGCATTTACGGCGGTTCACGTTGATGCCGATGGAGGACGTAGTGCCAAATTGGTCCCATCCCACCTTGGCAAAATCCTTGGCGACACTTTTGGACGAATGCCCCGACGAGGTGTTGCCTACGGCCGTGGACTAGTATTGCCCGTTAATTTTCGGTGCAACTCAAACATGGCAATGCCGGCGCTTACGCTAATGTTGAGGCTGTGTTTAGTGCCAAATTGGGCTATCTCAATAACCGCATCACAGGCATTTACAACCTCTTGGGCAACCCCAATAACTTCGTGTCCAAAAACCAGTGCTGTGGGGCCTTTCGGCTCAAAATCACGCAAATCTACACTGCCTTCAGCCTGCTCAATTGCGATCACCTCATAGCCCTTCTGCTGCAGCGCCTTCACACAATCCAGCGTGTGTTCCACATATGTCCAATCCATGCTTTCGGTCGCACCGAGCGCGGTCTTTTGCATATCCGCCGAACCCGGGGTAGGGGTCAAGCCACACAAATAAATATGCGCGGCGCGAAAACAATCGGCCGTACGAAACAAACTACCCACATTATGGAAGCTGCGCACGTTGTCGGCGACAATGATCAGGGGAGTTTTTTCCGAATTTTTAAAATCTTCGGTAGATAATCTGCCCAATTCATTGTTGCGAAGTTTTCTCATCTCTCTGAAGCGCTTACTTTTGATGTCTGCGACATTTTGCCGCTTCTCAATGACAAAGTAAGTGTAAATGGGGAAATCTGCCTCGGGAAAAAAGACGCCAATGATGCGTCAGTACGATGAAATCAAAACCAAGCATCCGGAAGCCATGCTTCTGTTTCGCGTGGGGGATTTCTACGAAACCTTTGGTAGCGACGCGGAAAAAGCGGCGAAAACACTCGATATCATCCTGACCAAACGCTCCAACGGCTCGGCCTCCGAAGTCGCGCTTGCCGGATTCCCACACCACGCGCTACAAACTTATTTACCCAAGCTGGTCAAGGCCGGCCACCGCGTAGCCATCGTCGAGCAACTCGAAGATCCAAAGACCGTCAAAGGATTGGTCAAGCGCGGTGTGACCGATATGATCACCCCGGGAATCAACCTGAACAACGACCTCCTTGCGGGCAAGGAACACAATTACCTGGCAGCTCTATACCCAGCTAAAAAAGGCCCATGGGGAATGGCCATAGTGGAAATTTCTACCGGTGCCTTTTTCCATGCCATGGGTTCTGAACTGGAATTATGCAATGCCATAGCCACGTACTCGCCTAAAGAAATAGTCCATCCACGCGACATGAACCGTGACCTGCGTCTTTCCCTCGAGCAAGACTATTATTGTTTTGGGATAGATGCTTGGGCATGGGAACCCAAATACGCTTGTGAATGCATCACCTCGCACTTCGAGACCCACGGCCTCAGCGGCTTTGGGCTGAATGATAAAGATGCCTCAACCATCGCGGTCGGCGCCATCTTACACCACCTTAAGCACAGTGAAATGGGCTCCTTGAGCCACATCACCAGCCTCTCGCGCATTGTCCTCGAAGATTATATGTGGTTGGACGGCTTCACGACACAGAACCTCGAATTATTCTACCCGAACGCCCCAGGTGGCGTGGCCCTATTCGATATTATCGACCGTACAGAAAGCGCGATGGGTGGCCGCCTCCTTCGCCATTGGATCAGTCTGCCGCTCCTCGACACAGATCGCATTAGTGCGCGTTTGGATACCGTGGATCAATTATTAGAGCAGCCCGACGTACGCGACGAACTTTCCGGCCTCCTCTCCGGTATGCCGGATATGGAACGCCTCTGCAGTCGTACCTCCACAGGGCGAATCTCTCCCAAGGAGATGGCTAGATTGCGCGACGCCCTAGATGCGACCGCCGCCCTCTACTCCAAAACCGACGAGTGGGGCATCTCCGTCCCCTCAACTCCGCCCGCACCCTTATCTGAGCTGCGAGAAACCCTTCGATCGGCCCTCGTGGACGACCCCGCCACCATCATCGGCAAGGGCGAATCCATCTCGAGCCAATTCGATCCTGAACTCGCCCGCCTGCGTGGCCTCCTTTCCGATGCACAAGGCACCCTGGACGCCATCCGTGACCGCGAAGCCGATGCCACCGATATCCCGTCCCTCAAGCTTGCCTTTAACAACGTTTTCGGATACTACCTCGAGGTGCGCAACTCCCACAAGGACAAGGTGCCCGAGCATTGGCATCGCAAGCAGACCTTGGTCAACGCGGAGCGCTACATCACCGACGAGCTCAAGAAATTCGAATCTGAAGTCCTCGGGGCCGAAGAGAAAATCAAAACCATCGAGCTGCGATTGTTTGGGGAATTGGTGGAGGAGGCCGCGGCGGCCGCACCTCAAATCCTGTCTAACGCCCAATGGGTCGCGACCATCGACGTCCTTCGCAGCTTCGCCACAACCGCCGAGGCCCACGACTATGTGCGGCCGACCTTTAGGTCCGATCGCCAAATGGCCATCGACCGCGGCCGTCACGCCGTGATCGAACAGGTGCTGCCAGAAGGCATACCCTACATTGCAAATTCCTTGGATATGGACGGTGCCACGGCATCCATTGCCATGATTACCGGTCCTAACATGAGCGGTAAGAGTGCTTTATTGCGCCAAACCGCCCTCATCCAAATCCTCAGCCAAGCGGGCGCATACGTTCCAGCAGCAGCCGCCGACCTGCCCATCATGGACAGATTGTTCGTGCGTGTCGGGGCCTCAGATAACCTGAGCAAAGGGGAGAGTACGTTTATGGTGGAGATGAACGAGACGGCGACGATTTTGAACAACATTAGCGACCGCAGCTTGGTCATTTTGGACGAAATAGGCCGCGGGACCAGCACCTTTGATGGAGTGAGCATCGCATGGGGGATTGCCGAATACCTGCACCAACATCCGAGTGCGCCGTTGGTCCTCTTCGCAACACATTACCACGAGCTGAACGAGATGGAGAAGACCTTCGGCAAGGTCCGGAACTACCACATTAGTACGGAAGAGCACAAGGGAACCATCATATTCACCCGCCAATTAAAACCCGGCGGCACCGCCCATTCCTTCGGTCTTCATGTGGCGAAACTCGCCGGCATTCCGGGTTACGTACTTCACCGCGCAGGCCAGGTCCTTAGTGATCTCGAGGCACAGCGCGAGCGCGGCGATTCACCTTCGACAGCACCGACCGGCGCACAATTAAATTTCTTTGCGATGGACCGTCCAGAATTGGAAGATATAGCAGAAGAACTAGAAGGTCTGAATCTAGACGAACTCAAGCCCATAGAGGCTTTGATGCTGTTGAATACCCTCAAAGAAAAAGTTGCGAAAAAATAAGTAGCGCTATTGCGAAAATTAATTTCGGCTGTATATTTGACGTCCCAATTGCGAAAGTAGCTCAGTTGGTAGAGCACAACCTTGCCAAGGTTGGGGTCG
>DMCR01000121.1:941-11790 GCA_003445735.1 Cryomorphaceae bacterium | reverse complement strand
GACGCGATTGTTTCCATAGACGGTATGACTAATGCACTAATCTCTGATTTCGACCTCGACAATACCACCAATGGCAACTCATCAGGGCACTTCAGCCCTTCTGTTCTTTGGACAGGACCAAATGGTTTGGTTCGTTACACCATCCTGTTCATCGAAGACGGTACGGCAGGCTCTCCAGTTCCTGCAACCCTTGGAGATTTCTACTTTACGGTTTGGGATCTTGATGCCGTAGGACCCTCAGGGCGCTATATTGAATCTGAAAGTTTCTCAGGATATACCCTGGGTTCAAGTACTTTCTTAAGCTACACGTCCACTGGAACAGGTAACGGATCATTCGCCAACACCTCTCCGGGATCGAACACGCCAGGGACCGACGGTCGTTCACGAGTGACCCTAGAATATGCTAGCAGCAGCAGCGTTAGTTTGACCATCGGGGCTTCAGGTACAGGTCCAGTGAGCTACCTCATCACAGGCGATAATCCTTCTTCATGGTTCCCAACAACCGCAAATGAAACCATCGTTCCAACCATCAACACCTTCGGAACTACTACACCTTTCTTTACTTGTGATGGATTTCCAAGTGCCGGACAGAGCGTACTCGTGGAAGCAGATAAACTCAGTGACAGTTTGGTTATCACGGCTCCTACAGGTTACCATCTCAGCACCGCCCTAAACGGAACCTACAGTGCCACTCTGACCTTGGGTGCAGATAGTACCGGTATGTTGGATACGGGCATTTTCATAGCGATGGACGGTACAGCCCCTGCACCAAATCCAGCAACCATTACCTTGAGCTCAACCGGCGCAAATATTGCAACAGTGAGCGTCACCGGAACAAAAGGCGGATCACTCTCCGCCACGAACTTTGCCAAAACAGACCCTACAGTATGTAGCGCGAACGACGGCACCATCACTTTTAATGTGACCAACGTTCCGGATGGCGCGTACACCGTGACCTATGAAGGAGGCTCCGCAACAGCGAACGTTCTAGGCGGCGTCGCTACAATCACTGGACTTACGCAAGGCCATTATATTGACCTTATCTTGACTGATGCCAACGGCTGTCAAACCTCTGCCGGCAATACCTTAAGTCTAGATGATCCCATCGACTTTACCGTTACGTATAGCCCAGTATCCCATGATATCTGTGAGGGTACCACAGCCACTTTTGGGGTAAGCACCACAGGAACCACCGTATTCCAATGGTATTCATTAATCAACAACCTTTGGACACCCATACCAGGCGCCACAGGAAACACCTATACCACACCAGCCTTAATGGATACTACCCGTTACCAAGTCGTTGCCGTTTCTCAAAGCAATTGTCAATGGACTTCTTTACCTGTTTCGGCGAATGTCAACCCTACTCCCCAAGCTTCACTCATTGCTTCACCGGCGAGCTGTCCCGGTACGGCAGACGGTTCTGTTAATCTGACTATGGTTACCACTGTAACGCCGATCTCTTTTGTTTGGAGCAACGGTGAAACTACCGAAGACCTCAGTGCCGTAACCAGCGGCACCTACACCGTCACCATCATCGATCCATTAGGCTGTCAAGGTACCGCGAGCATTACCGTCAGCGACAGCGACGGTGTAGCTCCTGTGGTCATCCCTCAAGACCTCACCGTTCAGGTGGATAGCTTAGGCAATGTAGCCATCACGCCTGCAGATGTAGATGGCGGAAGTTCCGACAACTGTAACCTCATCTTAAGTATTGATTCGGCGGCTTGGACTTGTGCCGACCTAGGTGCCCATACGGTCATGTTGGTGGGAACCGACGGCAACCAAAGTGATACTGCTTACGCCATAGTAACCATCGTCGATACCCTCGGACCAGAAATCTTATGTGGTGACGATACTACCCTCTATGTGGGCGCCGATACTTCCGGTGTACATTATAGCTGGACAGCGGCAAGCTTGTACGATGCTTGTGGCATGGATACTTCTTATGTAAGCGATACCAGCGGTACTTGGTTTGGCATCGGATTACACACGGTATGGACCGTAGCGACCGACGTGAACGGCAATATGGATTCGTGCAGCTTCACGGTTACGGTACAGGATACCTTCGCCCCAAGTTTCACCAGCTGTTTGATTGACACCACATTATATACAGATGCCCTGAACTGTGGTGCGATCTTGGTTTGGAACAGCCCTGTGGCCTCTGACAACAGCGATAGCATCTTCTATACTCATAGTGATACAAGTGGTACGTTCTTTCCCGTAGGTGTGGATACCGTATTCCACTACGCAGAGGACCCAAGTGGTAATAACGATACTTGTTTCTTCGTGGTCACCGTTCTTGATACCATAGCACCGGCCTGGACAGGCACCTTGGATACCCTAACCATCTATGCAGGGGTCGATACCTGTGGGGTCTTTACCGACAGCTTGAGTCTTACCCCTCCTCCTATTGTTGAATCTTGTGGGGTGGACACCTTATTCCACGATGCCAATGCATACTACGCACTTGGTGATTATGATATTTATTGGTTCGTGACCGACGTACACGGCAACACAGATTCTATACTTCAGAAACTCATAGTCACCGAAAATATAAAGCCGGAGATCTATTGTCCAGACTCTCTGAGCATCTTTGCTGATGCGGATAGCAGCTGGACCCAGGTAACTTGGACCGGTGACAGCGTCTACGATAACTGTGGTTTGGACAGTTCCTACTTCAGCCTGGCCAACGGCGGTTATTTGCCCGTCGGGCTTTTTAAAATCGACTACTTCGCTTATGACTTGCAAGGCAATGGCGATACTTGTAGCTTCTACACCACTGTGGAGGATACCGTAGCGCCAGTGATCACTTTGGGTCAAGGCGATACTACCTTGAATGCAGATGCGGACAGCTGTTTTGCAGCTTTTGCATGGGCTTCACCAACTGTTAAAGAGAACAGTTCGAACTACACTTCTACCTACTACAACAGTAATACTCCTTCGGGTAACTTTGGTATAGGCCAGCATATTGTAGCCTATGTTGTGACCGACGCTTCTGGTAACCAAGATAGTGTAGGCTTCACCATCACAGTGATCGATGCGGACGGACCTTCGCTTTACCCATATAGTGTGGGTTTGACCCTCGATGCTGCTGGATTTGATATGCTAACCCTTGGCATGGTGGACAGCGCTTCGAGTGATTGTAGCGGTATAGATTCCCTATGGCTCTCTCAAACACTCTTTACTTGTGCGGATGTAGGTTCGCCAATAATTTGGTTCTACGGCCTCGATAGCTTGGGTAATGTGGATTCGGTTCAGGTGCCCGTCACCGTAAACCAACCTACAGGCGGTGTAGTACAAGCCACCATCACATCAACTGATGCCCTTTGTTTCGGTGACGCGAACGGAACGGCTACAATCAATGCCAGCGGCGGTAGTGGAGCTTACTCCTATACTTGGATTAACCTAGGCACTGCAGCCACTGCGACTAACCTTGCAGCTGGCACTTACTTCTGGGAGGTGAGCGATACGAACGGTTGTATGGCCATGGGCAGTATTACCATTAATGAACCTACAAAGCTCATGACCAGCATCATACCGTCCAACTACAATGGATATGGCGTGAGCACGGAAGGCGCCAATGACGGGTCTGCAGATATGTCGGTCAGCGGCGGTACAGCTCCATATACCTTCTCCTGGAATAACGGATCAACCACTGAAGACCTTAGCGGTTTATCGGAAGGTACTTATATCGTCACTGTATTAGATAGTAACGGTTGTAGCACGATGGATACCGTGATGTTAACAGAGCCCAATTATTTCTCTATTTCCACAACTGTATTAAGTCATAACATTTGCCCTACCGACTTTGATGGTGCGGCCTATGCGACTACTTCAGGCGGTGTTGCTCCGATCAGCCTTTTCTGGAGTTCGGGTCAGAGCACGGATACGATTACAGCATTAACCTCAGGATGGTATACCATTACAGCCATCGATACCAATGGCGCTTTAGTCACGGACAGCGTTCTAATCCTGGCCCTCGACGAAGATTGTGATGGTATTATGAACGACGATGAAGGTGGCATTGCTGGTGCAGGCGGCGGTATGGCTGATGCCGATGGTGACGGAATCCCAAACCAACAGGATACCGATAGTGATAATGACGGCATCTCCGACGCCATGGAATTTGATTCGAATGGCGACGGTATCGGCTTCGACGATTGTGATGGTGACGGCATTCCGAACTTCCTAGATGCGGACGTTTGTGACCTCGAAGCAGCGACAGTCTTGACGCCGGACAATGATGGCAATAATGATTACTGGGTCATCCCAGGCATTCAGCAGTTCCCTGGTACACAAGTGGTAATCTTTAGCAGACTAGGCTTGAAGGTCTATGAAAACACCGACTACCAAAACGACTTCGACGGACGTGCCAATACAAACACGTATTTGAATAATGCCGAGGAAATCCTACCGAGCGGAACTTACTTCTACTACGTACGTATGGGCGGCACCTCGAGCCAAGAGTTTAACGGATACCTCTATATTAACCGATAATTGGCCATGAAAAGAATCTATAGCTCTATGAAACAGCGCAACCGCCTGGCCTCCTTAGCTGCGGCTACCTTACTCCTAGTGGCCAGTCATATTTCGGCCCAACAGCATCCTTCGCTAGACAACTATTTATTTACACCAGTGGCCGTTTCCCCAGCCCACGCAGGGATGCAGGACCAGCACGTCGTAAGCTTAGTCGATGCCCAGTGGGCTGGACTTAAGGGGGCTCCTCGTACGGGCTTAATCAGCATGGATTACCATAATCTCAGAGGCCTAGGATTAAACTTAACCTTAATCAATGATCAGGTAGGACCTGCTATTACACAGCATGCCGCTGTAAGCGGCGCATATCATTTACAAGTCAACGATTTAACTAAGCTCAGCACCGGGCTTCGCGTGACAGCGGGACGCACTGCTGTTGACCTTCTTGACGAGACTTATTACGACCTTGTAGATCCAAACATCTACACCCTACAAGGGCCTATTATGGCAAATGTTGATATAGGTACCACGTTGAATACTCAGAGTTATTATATGGGGGTAAGCTTTAAAAATGTAAACCGCGCCAAAATCTATAAAAACAACTTTACCGCTCAAGTTTTGCAAATTTTTGGTGGTTACCAAATGGCACTAAAAGACCAATGGTTGTTACGATCTAGTTTTTTGGCTAGCGCTACGACAAATGCTCCGGCAGATTTAAACTTCCATTTGTTTTTCGAGCATCAAGAAACATGGGGTTTTGGTGCTCATTACAGCCCTGCTGATGAAGCCGGGGTATTGCTAAGAATCAACCCTTCGAGAGATTGGCATGTATTCTACCAGTATAATTTTCCGTTAACGGATCTCATATTTATTACCCAAAGAAGTCATGTTATAGGCATCTCCTTTAACGTTGCCCCTCGTGTCGAATCATTCACTTCTCCAAGACTTTTCTTATGATGCGGCTACTTAATACACCTTTAAGATTATCCTTGCTATTAATTCCTATGCTGCTTCTGCCATTTTATGTAAAAAGCCAAGTTGTATTAGATGAATTAAAAGATGAAAAGTCGCTTGATCATTTTGAATTAGGGGAGGCAAATTCAGACGATTATGCGGCAACCCCCTACGGTAAAGGTCATGTATTATTCCTCTCTGACCGTGGTGGCAATGGACTTGCCGCCAAGGACCCGAAAACAAATAAAGTTTTTGCGAGGCCCTATTTATTACGACTAAAAGATCTAAAGACTTTGACTTATGCAGCACCTGAAGCCCTTCTATCCTTACCCTATTATATCGGACAGTGTGCTTTGATTCCTGATAGCTCAGGTTTGATTGTGAGTCACAGCAGAAGCAAGGCGGATAAAAATGGAAACGTCGGTATGACTCTATCTTTTATTCCGTTTAACGGTGAGGAAGCCAAAGAGCTCCCGTTTATAGATGAAATTGCAAATTATCAGCACCCTTATTTTGATCCCATAGATTACACCCTATACTTTGCCTGTAATGTTGATGGTGGTATAGGAGGTTACGATATATATAAAAGTGCTATGAGCTTTGATGGCGGATGGGGATCCCCAATGGCCGTAACTGAGGTCAATAGTGCCTTGGATGAATTGTTCCCTTCCACAGGACAAAACCTAAATGTTTACTTCTCCCGAAGCACCAGAAATTATGGCTTACAGAACTTTGCTTGGCAAGCCAAAGACTCTACCATCATGGAGTTCCCAAATAATGGCAGAGGGGATGATTTTGCCGTTATCGTTTTAAACGACAGTTCACTGATGATGTCTCAGAGTAAGCGGCCGGGGACCGCATCTAACCTTCATCTTTTTACAGTAATTCCGCCGGAACCAGCTGTAGCGACTGAAGAGGCAAATACTGAGACAACATCCAAAGCTGAGGAAACTCCTAAAACGGAAGAAGAATCAAAAACAATAGCTGTAACTAGCAGTAGTGCCCCTGCCCAAGAACCCCCTAAAGTAAGTTCCGGAAACTACAGCATTATCATTGGCGGGTTTAATACTGTTGATCACGCACAAACTTTTTTAGATGGCATAGGAGCTTGGGCTCCAAAAGCCTTTATCTCCCCTTACAACGATAAATTTTATGTGGTCCATAGTGTTCACGGTAGTAAAACTTCTGCAAAAAAGGCACGTGCGATTGTAAAGCGCAACGGGCACAGTGCCTGGGTGTTAAGTAAGGGTTTGAACGGGATTTAGTACGACATTCAAAGACATATGAAAAAAACTTTTCTCACCCTACTCGCTGGAGCTACCCTTCTATCCTGTGATACGACAACCCCTGAACCTGGAACACTTGAAAAACTTCAAGGCAACTGGTATGGAGTAGAAATCACCAACCACCTCATCGCCCAAGGCCTTTGGGATACATTGCATCCTCACTCCACCACAATGATGACATTGAGTTTGGATACCCTCAGCTCCACAGCTATTGTAGATAGCGTAGGAACGGTTTTAGATACAGCGTCATTAGTCGTTAATAACGATAGCTCTATTACTGTCACAAGCAATGCCAGTAATCTCTCATGGGCTTTCGATGCAGATCTCATTAACGCCTTTGGTCAGCCCGTATTGGATTCCTTAAGAATTCTATTCACAGGCGAGCAACGCTTCCAAGTACATATGCTCACGGAAGATGAAGCAATTTTCTATTTCGATACCATTATTCCTATTCAGTTCGGCACATTTAGTGCCAATATGGAACTCCGCCACACAGAATATTGGCAGAAATAGAAAACCCCAACCGCATAGCGACTGGGGCTTCCGTCATTAATCCATATAAGGGGTATTTATTCTGCCTCAGCAGCTTCCATGCTCTCTAACTCGTCAGGAGCGAATTTTCGGTCATAAATCCAAAATGCCCAAATCTTTCCTCCTTGAATCCAAGCCGTAAACATGTTGTTTAAACGGTCTACAGAACCGTCACTATGAACAGTCGATAAATCTGAAACGGCTATTACAAACGCTCCATCAGAAGTGTCGTTTGGTGACTTTATCGAAGTCCCCCAAACTGGCTTCCAACGAACATCTTCGTTGGCCAACCACTTCTCTAGTTGCTCACGATGCGCTTCTTTTCCAACCACTAATTCTCCATTTGGTGGATAAATACGAATGCTGTCGGCATCCATTGATTCAATGCCGTCAAAATTGCGTTCGTTATGGTATTCCAAATATTGACGCCACTGATTGACCGTTTCATTGTTGCCAATTACTGCGCCTGGGAAGTCATCCGCAAGGACATTATATCCCACGGGCTCTCTTTCAGGTGGGCATGGTTCTGAGGTTTGAGTGCATGCAGCCGCCAAAATAGCTGCACTACACATTAGAAATAGCTTCTTCATAATTAACTGTTTAAGTAGATTCCAGCGGCCGTAAAATCACCATAATACATCTGTATGGTAATCTTGCCTTCCTCGTTCAAATCAAATGTCTGATACATGCGGACCACGGCCGTACGCTCCTCTGAAGAATCGGTAGCTGCTTTGGTGATTTTCATGGGCGCATAAAAGCGAACACTGGCATTTGGCTCTTGCGTTTCTGAATCCACTCCAGGAAGCAGCACTGGCTCTTCAAGGAATTCAAAATCATATTTTTCCCATAAATATGCATCCTCGGCTTTAAGGTCTGCAAGACGAAGGGTATCGGGTGAACCATTAAAGTTTGTATTGACCATAAAGAAATCGTCAGCATACATACTGTAATCTTGGTTCTCACCAGTAAATCCAGCATTATTCGCACGAATAACTTCGCAATTTTTAGCAAAGCGTTCGTCTAACTCGGCGGTTTCATTCGAAACACATGACGAAAGGAAAAGTCCGGTAACTACAGAACCCATCCATAAAAGAGATTTATAATGCATCTGATCGTTCTTTAGAAGCTATCCAGTTATTATCAGTTTCATAGGCCTTCATGTACATTTCTTTTGCCATCGCTGTGTCACCTGCCGCGAGGTAGTAATCTGCATACGAATCATAAGCATTAGCGACCTCTGGATGAGCGCGCATGAAAATCTCGAAGTGTTGCTTAGCCTTATCCATATTACCTGCAGCCATATGCTTGTACCCCATCATATTATTTACTCCCCCGTTTTCTGGTAAACGGGCCCAAGCATGACGCATTATATCCAAGGCACGTTCCGCGTCTTTTTCTCCCCAAGCATACCACGTACGAATCATTGGGTCAACAGGTGCAAAAAGTAATGCCTGCTCCAAGTGCATATTTGCCTTTTCACGATCGGTAGTATAAGACATAATAAAATGCTTCTCCGCTCTACTTGCACCTTCAAGCTTCGACACTGCTTCACCATGTGCTGCAGTAAAGTTTTCGACATCTTGGTTCATCCAATAATAATGAAGCTGACCAAGGTGCGCAGTTGCCCATGAAGGATCAGCGGCAACTAAGGAATCTGAGAGTTCCAAAGCACGATTGTTATCTAAGTTCATCATTGCGTTGCGCATCTCATTATAAGGCTGCAAACCTCCTTCTATCTCGTTGCTTGGCCATAAGAATCCCCAAGCCAACTCTGAATTGTCCGCAGCCATAAAACGCGACCACTTCATCTGACCATCCTCCTTTGTCACAACTCCGGAGAAGTTTCTATAGGTAGTATTTACTCCTGCGATGTAAAATTGAATCGTTCCCATAACATTAGCGTGGGTGCCCATCATGTAAACATCGTGTAGTGTTACTTTGATGGAATCTTCATAGAAGTAGCTTCCGTCGTCATTTGGATCTTTCTCATATTCTCGCGGCATATTTCTCCAAACTGGATTATTCCAAACCTTAAGTTCATCTGATAAGCCAGCATAGAAAGGCTCGACAGCATCAGCATAGCCGATCTGGTTTTCAATGTGCGAGGTGGCAAATTCTCTTACCTCATCCTCGCCTAGCTGCATACAGCTCGCTAATAGCGAACCGCATAAGCCGATTAAAAGATATTTCTTCATGGTTATTGTGTTGATTATTAATCTACCCAGAGGACTTCTCTGGTAATTTTTCCGTCATTATTGAATGAGTGACTAAGGTGTAAAAAGACTGTATCCTCCTCACCAGTTTCAGCGCTCACGAAGGTGTGGTTCCACCAAGAGAGAATCTCCCAACTACCTTCGCCTTTCTGATAATAAATAGCATCTGGATATCCATAAACATTCATCTTACGAGAACTAGTACCAGCGATTCCCACAGACCAGCTTTCTTTTCTGAAGGCTAAATCTTTATCTCTATAGCCATCTCCGTCGCCAAGTCTATGAAACTTACAATCTTCAGCAAAATGAGTTGCCATCGCGTCTGCATCACCAGCTTCCCAACCAGCAACTACCTCTTTTAAAATTTCAATGTATGGGTGTTCGTCAAATACTCGACCGTTTCTATGAACACCAAAAGATTCCTGAATCTGAGAACCCAATGTCTCGCGATCAAAGTAGTTCACACTCATCGCAATTTTTCCCTCTTCGTTCACATAATTGGCGGTATGTAATGGAGCCTTCACAGTATCTCCGCTCTCCTTATTCACACCAGTAAAAACCATCCAATCCAGTGTCCAAGCCCCCTTCTCGCCCTTGTATTGAATTATGTCTGGCTTTGCGGGGTCCATATTCGTGAATGAAAAATCAAAGTTATTCTGCCACCAAAGCATTCCTTGAACTTCTTCATCCATTGTTCCGGCCTTCTCATCTCCAGGGCCCCAAAATTTAGCGTCCTCGGTGTAGAGTGCACGCAATTCTTCTTCTGTGCCCGATTCCCACACTCGGTAGGATTCAGTGACCACATCGTAGGCAGGGTGTTCGGAGTAGACCTTTCCTGATTTCTTTTGTGCTACCGCAAGAAACGGTAAACACAATGCTATAGCAACTAGCTTTTTCATGACGATTTAGTTTTGTTCGGTGAACAAATTATTTCATAACAAGCATATTAACGTGTATCATATGAGATATTCATAGAAACTTAATATAAATTAGGATTATATACTCAGTAAACAGCTATCAAATAATTGAACTGAAAACGCCTTTTAGATTTCAGTTTGTCATAAATATAATGCCGAAAGATTATCCATCGCCGCCTCAAAGAACCGAGCAGTCTATGACGTAAAAGGCATCCTGCCTTGCGATCTCGTCGATAAAAGATTGTAATTACTTTCGAGCATAATCGTCCTGAACACGAACGATATCATCCTCATCAGAAGGGTGATTTGGATCAGTATGCTGCCAAAATTCAGCGACCACACCCCAGTTCTCTAGGCCTATTAAACGGTGACGCTCTCCTTGCTGTAAGACCACCGTCTCACCAGAACTAAAGGAAACCGACTCACCTTCTTGATCGGTAGCACTGCGAACTATTGCTACAGGCCCCTC
>DMCR01000121.1:0-607 GCA_003445735.1 Cryomorphaceae bacterium | reverse complement strand
ATCACTCGCCAAGTCTCAGCACGACGGTGATGATACTGCCAGCTCAAACGAGCCTCAGGCTTCACCAATAGAATCTTAGGACTCAACTTCCCTCCAATGCGTAATGGCTCCACGTCCATCCCGTCAAAATAGATATCAGCGAAGGATTGAGCCTGACTTTCTGCCAAGACAAAGAAACCGCCCCAAGGACGATTGAAATCATACCGATCAATATGAAATCCTTGATTGGCTAATCTATTTCCAATAAGCTCAAAAATGTCCATTTAAACTAGTGGATTGGATGCAGCGAATATATCAACTTTCAAACTTTAGCGTGCATTTTACATCCGTATCAATCGAGACAAAGAGTGTTCATAACCTTAACTTTAGAATGCCTGGCACAAATTTTGCCTATTTTTGATAGACCAAACAAACTAAACCATTCTATGAGTTCAGCACTGTTTCCATATGTGCCTCCCTTTGTAGCGGCCGTGATACTATTCTCGAGATTCTTTATGGACTTCGGTGCCAATTTGGGGCTTGTAGACAAACCCAACGAAAGATCTTCGCATACACGCACCATACCAAGAGTCGGTGGTATTGCCATTTTTGTACCCTATCTAGCATT
>DMCR01000022.1 GCA_003445735.1 Cryomorphaceae bacterium | reverse complement strand
AAGAGGAAACCCCTGAGTATATCAAAAACCCGGGTGCGAAGCACCCGGGTTTTTTTTGAAAGCGCATACTTGTAACGGATTTGTAACTTTGTAAAAAACACGAATAGATGTACACAGGATTACTACACTTACATCATTGGCTGCCTTTTGTCTACTTATTGTTGATGTTGGCAGTACTGGTTCAGAACTTTTTGGCTTGGAAATCGGATAATACGTTTACCGATAAATTGGCCCGTCAAAATAAAATCGCGCTGATTCTTACCCACCTTCAAGTGACCATCGGACTGATCATGTTGTTTGGATTCAACATGGATATGTTTTCCGATACGGGAACCTTGATGGGCGATGGTGCCTTGCGCTTCAAATACGTAGAACATCCAATGACGATGATTATTGCAGCGGTGTTGATCACCATTGGTAATGCGAAGTCGAAGAGAGGGGCTACGGATGCGGAGAAAGCGAAGCCAGTAGTGCTTTGGTTTGGCGTCGGTTTGTTTTTGATTGCTTTGAGATTGCCTTGGGAAGCCTTCTTGCAAGGCGCGTAAACCTCGGACATGTTAGAGCTCAAGAAAAAGGATTCGCTTCAACGTGAGCGTTGTATCCTCATTGGTATTGTTAATAAGAACCAGGATGAGGAGAAGTCCAAGGAGTATTTGGAGGAACTTAGGTTCCTTGCGGATACAGCCGGGGCGGATACGATGCAAATCTTTACCCAGAAATTATCTCGTCCCGATACCAGAACCTTCTTGGGTTCTGGGAAAATGGAGGATATCAAAGGGTATGTGGATGCGGAGAACATTGACCTAGTCGTATTCGATGATGAGCTCACCCCATCGCAACTTAAAAATATTGAGGTCTTGTTGGAGGTGAAGGTGATGGACCGAACGAATTTGATTCTGGACATCTTTGCCGCCCGTGCGCAAACCAGTTATGCGCGGACACAAGTAGAATTGGCCCAATATCAATACTTGCTTCCTCGGCTGACCCGAATGTGGACTCACTTGGAGCGACAAAAAGGGGGTATTGGGATGCGCGGTCCTGGGGAAACCCAAATTGAGACAGACCGACGTATCATTCAACAAAAGATTTCCTTGCTTAAGAAGAAGCTGCAGAAAATAGATGTACAGATGACTACCCAGCGCAGCAATAGGGGTAGGCTTTGCCGTATTGCTCTAGTGGGGTATACGAACGTGGGAAAGAGTACCCTGCTGAATTTGTTGTGCAAAACGGATGTGTTGGCTGAGAATAAGCTCTTTGCCACCTTGGACACGACAGTGCGTAAAATCAACATCGATAATTTGCCTTTGCTATTGACCGATACCGTTGGTTTTATCAGAAAGTTGCCGACGCAATTGGTCGAGAGCTTTAAATCAACCCTAGATGAGGTGCGCGAGGCGGATGTACTGTTGCACGTGGTGGACATTAGCCATCCGAGTTTCATGGACCACATAACCAGCGTGAACACTATTTTACAGGAGATTCAGAGCCAAGACAAGCCGACCATCATGGTATTTAATAAGATTGATGCTTTCACACATGAAGAAGCCGGTGAGTTCGAGCTTGAACTCACCCAGCGCAATTACGACCTGGATCATTGGAAGCTTAGTTGGATGAATAAAGTCGGCGAGCGTGCGGTGTTTATCAGCGCGCAAGACCGCAATAATATTGACGAATTACGGAGAACCATTTACCGTGTGGCTTCAGAAATCCATGCTACGAGGTTTCCGTTCAATACCTTTTTGTACTAATTTCACTCGTTATGAGTCAAGGACCAATTAAAAAGAAAGATACCCTTCAGTACCACCAAATGCCGAAACCCGGTAAGATTGAGGTTATACCTACCAAGCCGTCGAACTCCCAACGCGACTTGAGTATTGCCTATTCACCAGGGGTGGCGGATCCATGTTTGGAAATCGCAGCTAAACCAGAAGAGGTATACAAATACACGGCAAAAGGCAACTTAGTTGCAGTGATCTCGAACGGTACAGCGGTACTAGGTTTAGGAGATATCGGTCCTGAGGCTTCAAAGCCGGTGATGGAAGGAAAGGGCGTGTTATTCAAGATATTCGCGGACATTGATGTGTTCGATTTGGAATTGGACGCTGCAGATCCAGATAAATTCATCGACACGGTAAAGGCGGTGGCACCGACTTTCGGGGGAATTAATTTAGAGGATATTAAAGCACCCGACTGTTTTTATATTGAGAAGCGCCTCAAGGAAGAATTGGACATTCCTATCATGCACGATGACCAGCACGGAACAGCCATTATCACAGCAGCGGCATTATTAAACGCCTTAGAATTAGCAGAAAAGGATATTGCCAAGGTCAAAGTGGTCTTCAACGGTGCTGGGGCGTCTGCCATCTCGTGTGCCAAATTATACCTTGCCCTCGGCGTTCATACGAAGAACCTTTTCATGTGCGATTCAAAGGGATTAATTACCCAAAGTCGCGAGGACCTCACAGAGGAAAAGTCAATCTTTGCCAAAGATTATCCAGAAGCACAACTAGAAGAGCTTCTGCAGAATGCCGACGTATTTGTAGGCTTATCTAAAGGCGGTATCGTGAGCAAGAAAATGGTGGCCAGCATGGCGCCAAACCCTATTGTTTTTGCCTTGGCAAATCCAGATCCGGAGATTACATACCAAGATGCGATTAGTGCTCGTGAAGATATTATTATAGCCACTGGCCGCTCTGATAATCCGAACCAAGTCAATAACGTTTTAGGCTTTCCATTCATTTTCCGCGGCGCACTAGATGTGCGTTCATCAAAGATTAACGAGGAGATGAAATTAGCCGCAGTACGCGCCATTGCAGACCTTGCGAAAGAGCCTGTACCAGAAATCGTCAATTTGGCCTATGCAGAGAGTAATTTATCTTTTGGGATCAATTATATCATCCCGAAACCCTTCGACCCTCGCTTAATTACCACTGTCGCTCCCGCTGTAGCCAAAGCAGCGATGAAAAGTGGAGTTGCTAAAGCTCGAATAAAGGATTGGGAGGCCTATGAAAGTGAACTCAGCGACCGTCTCGGGCGCGACGATAAATTCATTCGTCTACTCAACGAAAACGCACGCCGCAAACCGCAGCGCATTGTCTTTACAGAAGGGGATAACTATCGCATTTTGAAGGCGGCCGAAATTCTCATCGCCAACGGTGTGGCAAAACCCATCCTGCTCGGTGCGATGTCTAAGATGGAATCCATTATCGAAGAATACCAGCTCGAGCTTGACGGTGCAGAATTCGTCGATATTATCGCCAACTCGGAAGGACGTGAGAAATACGCCAATGACATGTATGCCCTACGTAAGCGAGCCGGATGGACGTTGGCAGAATGTCGTTCTAAGATCAAATCACGTGAATATTATGGGAATATGATGCTTCGTCAAGGAGCCGCCGATGCCTTGGTCAGCGGTTTGACTGTAAAATATCCTACGGCACTTCGCCCTATCCTACGCATCATCGGAATGGAAGAAGGTATTCGTAAAGCGGCTGGGATGTATACCTTGTTGACCAAGCGCGGCCCAATGTTTTTTGCCGACACGACCATAAACTTAAATCCTACCGTGGATGACCTAGTGCAAATGGTGCTCAATGTTGCTGATGCTGTAAAGCGCACAAATATCACTCCAAAAATTGCCCTGTTGAGCTATTCAAACTTTGGTTCAAGCAATGGTCCGGATGCCCATAAAATGGCTGAGGTGAGCAATCGTCTTCGTCACGAACACCCTGAGCTCATCGTGGATGGAGAGATGCAGGCCAACTTTGCATTAGACAAAGCTTTACTTGAGGAAAGCTTTCCATTCTCGGATTTGGTAGGACATAAGGCCAACGTCTTCATTTTCCCCAACCTTGCTGCTGGAAACATTGCCTACAAGATGTTGCAGAGTTTTGGTGCTGCGGAGGCTATTGGGCCGCTATTGATTGGAACCAAGCGCAGTGCACACGTGTTACAACTAGGTGCCTCGGTTCGTGAGATTGTGAACATGGCTACCTTGGCAGCCGTGGATGCACGTACGCGTAAATCCTAGAAGTTTAACGGTAAAGTAATGGGCGCGATGGCGCCGCATCATTGTCAAGTGGTGCTACCTGAAGATTTAGTAGGTAGTAGCCGTCCTGAACATGGGCAGGAATGTGCAGCAGCTCTGAAATGGTTCTGTGCAGGAGCTTTTCTGGCTGTGGACCCCAGAAGGCTCGATGACAAGCTAAGGCCCCGCCATCTTCTTCCCTATCCACACTGGGTTGATCTATCAGTAAATGGTCCACACCTTGCTCGCGAAGGAAGGTGCCTATGGCGGCATCGAGATACGGCCAATCCGTATTGCTATATGTTTGCGTAGCAACACTTCTCGGCTCGCTTTCGGTTCGCACGATTACAGATGTTACTGCGCTGTCACCCATAATCTCCCAGCGCGCCTTAAAATCCTTCAAAGAAACTACATCATTACTAGGTGCTACCGTGAGTACGAGGGCTTTGGTGAAGTAATCTTTGAAATGTCTATGAACACTGTGACGTTCGGGCAGAATATGACCGGCGGTTTCGGTATGCGTGCCGTGTGCATGAGGGTTGAAGGCAACATTGAAAAAGTTCACGTCACCGCCTTCAACAACGCTTCCTACCCAATTCCCCAATCGAACAGGTTCAAAAGTGGGTGCATCGATGTACCAAGCGCGTGGGACATCCCCCACCGGCAAACTGAGGTCTGCCACAAATTCGAGATTTAGTGCACTGTCTTTCATCTTCGACAAGATAGGTCAATACAAAAATAATTGGGCAATAATTCTATCACTCTCCATCCAACGCTCTGTGGGGATGGCAAATCCTGTCTCTTTTGTGACCAATTCTCCTTTCACTACCGCCCGAGCGACTTCCCGCTCTAAAACGAACCGCACCGCCCGACCCAGCTCGTCCGGAAAATCGTTTTCCCAGCAGAATCCAGCGGCGGTACGCAGTCGTACCATCAATCGCTCGTTCAAAATATCTTGAGAGGAGAGGAGCTCTTCCGTCGGATTGGCACATTTGGCATAGAGGGCATTATTGGAGATGTTCCACCAACGGCTCGTGCTATCAAAGGAATGTGCTCCAGGCCCAATGCCGAGATAAGGCGCTCCGGTCCAATAGTGACTATTATGTCTGCTCTGCATCCCTGGCTGCGCAAAATTTGACAGCTCATAATGCGCATACCCGTGGTCGTTGGCCCATTGGCACAAGGCCTCAAACTGTTTGACTATAATATCATCCGTGGGAAGAGAGACCTCTCCGGTTTTCACCTGATGATGGAGGACTGTCTTTTCCTCTACGGTCAAGGCATAGCAGCTCAAATGTGGTGGACGAAAGGAAGCCAGGGTATGGAGTTGTTCCTTCCAACTTTCTACGGTGCTATCCGGTATTCCGTAAATAAGGTCGACCGTATAATTCTCGAAAGGGCTTTCAGAAATCCACTGCAAGCACTGCAGGCTGTGTCTTGCGTGGTGCGCGCGATTCATCATGGCCAATTCCCCATCATCAAAGCTCTGCAAACCCACGCTCAACCTATTGATACCGATGCGGTACCACTCGGCAAGTTGTTCGGGGGTGATATCGTCTGGGTTTACCTCGAGGGTAATCTCTGCATCCTCGCGTAGGTTATACAATGTAGATGCCTGGGTGATGAAGCGTTCAAGGAGTTCCGGCGCTAAAATACTAGGGGTGCCGCCCCCAAAATATAGACTACTGAATTCAAATTCCGACCAGGAACTTTGACCTTCGGCTAATTCCCCTAGCATCCGCTCTACCACTTCATTCTCGGTTGAACGCACTGTAGAAAAGTGGAAATCGCAATAGTGGCAGGCCTGCTTGCAATAGGGAATGTGGAGGTACAGCGTGGCGCGTTTCATCAGGCCTTTGGGAGGGTGATTTTAAAAGTCGTGCCTAGCTGAGTGCCACTCTCGACCAACACAACCTTACCCTGGTGGTAATCTTCAATAATGCGCTTAGCCAAGCTCAGACCTAGTCCCCAACCGCGACTTTTAGTGGTAAATCCTGGTTGGAAAATCTTGCGCTGGTCGTTGGCGGGAATGCCCTTACCATTGTCGCTGATAAACAGGTGAACTTCGGCTGCGGCGGTTTCCTTTCGGATGGTGATTTCGCCCTCGCCCTCTAAAGCATCGGCGGCATTCTTTATCATGTTCTCCAATACCCAGCTGATGAGCTGCCCATTGTGCTGCACATTATTTTCTATTTCTAGTTTGGTGGTGAGGCTGATCTTCTTACCCAAGCGGGTGCTTAGGTAATCAGCCGTTCGGGAAATGGTTTGATTGAGCTTGAGGTCGCTGAGCTCCGGTTGTGAACCGATCTTGCTGAACCTGTCGGTGATTTCGGTTAATCGGTCAATATCCTTTTCCATTTCTCCAAAGGCAATTTCCTTCGGGTATTGTTCCTTGAGATAGGTAATCCAACCCATCAGGGCGCTGAGGGGCGTACCTATCTGGTGGGCGGTTTCCTTGGCCATCCCTGTCCATACCTTGTTTTGCTCGCTGCGGCGCGCATTGGAAAAGGCCATATAACTGATGAGCATGTAAATACCGATTACTGCGAGGAGGATGAGCGGGTAGAGGCGGAGTTTGGTGAGCAGGTTAGAGCCTTTGTAGTAGAGGTAGTTGGTTTGCCCGTCTGCGAATTGATTTTCGAGGACTTG
>DMCR01000182.1:2317-4655 GCA_003445735.1 Cryomorphaceae bacterium | reverse complement strand
GGCAACGCACCAGCAGTATGCACGATCAATAAATGCTGAGGTAGAGCAGCACATACTTCTTCGGTGGCATCATCAGGAACACATACGATAATAACCTCGGCGGTAGTGGGAATATCCAACGCACGACCGTGGGTGGTGATTTGAAAGAAATTTTGCAGACCACCTGCGAGATGTTGTCCCAAGTTTCCTTGGCCGACAACAGCGATATGTGGACCTCTCTCGGCCATTATTTGCGTTCTCGTTTTACGCGCTGCGCAATGGCGATACCAGTTCCGACCGCTATCAAGATGGAACCCAACCACAAGAGATTGATCCAAGGGAAAACTTCGGCTTTGACCAAAATAAAAGGTACTTCAGCTTCGGCGTGTTCGCTTGCGATGATGACGGGTTTGTTGGTGTCATAGTTGATGCGATCAAAGCAAAATTTCAAGCCTAGTTCCTTGATTTCAGCATCAACATGTTGCGCTTGGTTGCCCTGAACCGCATATACTGGCATCACTTTGTATACGCTATCTTCTAATGTGGTGATGGTCAACCCTGCACCCAATACGGCATATTCAAGTTCGCTTCCAGCATTTGGTGCATCGACGACTAGGGTGTCCAATTCTAATTGATACTTCCCATACAAGAAGTGTGTATCGCCAATCTTTAACTCGAGTTCAAATTCATTTTTCCATTCCTCTGTACCGCGTTCCTCTTCAGTGCGTAAGTCGGCGTAGGTTACGTGGGTATAGATATCCTTGGTGAGGGTATGTCTAGTGCTTGGCTCTGCAACATTGCCCATGCGCTCGTTGAGCTGAATGCGTGGACTGAGGTTAAACGTCGCTTGTAGCTTTCCATCAATTTCCTCGAAGAACTTCAGCTCGTAATTGATGTAATAGCCTTCTTCATTTTGCCCGGACCAGGTGGCCCAATATTTGCCCATCTCAACAGTGTCGCCGAGCGATAATAAGAGGTTTTCATTGGCCGGGAAATCTTCGTGAATGAAGGTTCTGTTTTGAGAAATGATGTCCTTGTTGGCATTGCTGACCAAGGCACCGGCAATCAATAACCCAAAACCTGTGTGTGCCACAGCGGCGCCTGCGAAGTTCCATCGTCCTTTGCCCCAGCGAATCCAAAACTCAAGGTTCGCGATCACTGCATAATAGCTAGTCCACATCAGTGTAATATACATTGGGTTCCACATTTCCAGTGCCCAAGCGCTTAAACCGGTAAGAATGGTGGTTGCTGCGAGGGTGGTGATTTGACGCTGGAAGAACAGCTTGGTTGAGGTTTGGCGGTAAGAAAGGAATTGGCCTGCGCCTATTAATAGTGTGATGATGATTGCGAACGGCACCTGAATGGCATTGTAGTGCGTGATAGGGTCGTTCAATACCTTGTTTTCATCGTAGATGTGAATCAAGCCCTCTGGGCCGAACAGTTTATTGAAAACAGGGTAGGATGTGCTTAGGGTAATCTGCAAACCGCTGATTAACAGTACTAATGCACCAATAAACATCCAGAATTCACGGCTGTCCATGCGGTCTTCTTGTTCTTTTTTGGGCAGGCCGCGGTATCGAGCGAGGAAAAGTCCTAGGCTACCTACAGTGAAGAACAGGAGGTAAATTAATAATTGGCCACTCAACCCTAAATCGACGAAAGCATGTACCGAGCTATCTCCCAAAATCCCTGAACGGGTGAGGAAAGTAGAATATAAGACCAGCAAGAATGTGATGATTAAAAGAAATAATACGGATGGCATTACACCCCCTTTGTTGCGTTGGATGAGTAGTAGGTGCGTACCAGCAGCCATGGTGAGCCACGGCACCAATGAGGTGTTTTCTACTGGATCCCAAGCCCAGAAGCCGCCGAAGCTCAATGCCTCATAGGCCCAAGCACCCCCCATTAAGATGCCCACTCCTAAAATACCGACAGAGAATACGCTCCATTTCAAAGCGCTTGAAATCCAAGAAGTATAGTCTTTGCGCAACAGTCCAGCGATAGCGTAGCTAAAGGGAATCAGGGTAGAGGCAAAGCCTAAGAATAGTGTAGGCGGGTGGATGGTCATCCAATAGTTCTGAAGCAATGGATTCAACCCGGAGCCGTCCATGAAATTTGGGAAGCGGGTAAGGTAATCCTCGAATTGAGTCCAAGGCAGACCTAGGTTTTCAGGAAGTTCACGTACTAGGTTGAAAGGACTGTAGCCTATCTGGTAATCGCCAATCCAAATGCCCAAGATCATGCTTACTAAGAAAGCTTGGACGGCGGCAAATACACCAACTACTGGACCTTCAAAGTTCTTCGCGGTGTAGGTGAGGATCCATCCTAAAATGGCATTCCAGAACATCCACAGAAGGAA
>DMCR01000182.1:0-1943 GCA_003445735.1 Cryomorphaceae bacterium | reverse complement strand
TCTAATGAGGTGTGTTTCCATACATAGTCAAACTCGAAGTAGTGCTTGGCCATGATGAAAAACAGGGTGCCAATAAGTCCGAAAAGGGTTATTGCATGTACTCGGAAGGCTAAGCGGCCGAGGGTTTTCCAACCATCGCCTCTGCTGTAATAAGCGAAGGTGGATAGTAGTGCGAATACAAATGAAAAAGCCGTTAAACCCCGTCCGAGTTCAGCGGCCCAGAAATGTTCTCCAATGTAGTTCATAGGACTATTTGTAGATTTTATCCGAATCCACCTCGTTTTGTTCGTTGTATTTCGATGGACACTTCATCAAAATGTCGGTAGCAACAAAGGCGGAGTCGGTGGCGTATCCGGTCATGGTAATTTCCTCGGAACGCTCGAAATCTTGAGGTTTCGGTTGGTTGTAGACCACGGTACTCGCATTCCCTTTTTTGTCTTTAGCCGTAAAAGTGAGGGTTACAGTCTTCGGGTCGAAGCTCATCGGCTCCTCAAGGTTGAGGTAACCGATGACCGTAGTGGTTTCTTCTTGCTTTAAGCTGGCATCCGCGAAACTGCTGTAGGTAGCACTATTACCCAGGTTAACAAGTGTGAAGCCGATGAGTACTGCAATGGCAATGATTATGGCAATCTGGCTATTTTTCATTTTCCAGTTTTGTGATTTTACGATCCAATTGGACCAAGTACAAAGCCAAACCCACAAAAATGATAGCGATGACCGCCACCACTACATAAATCTTACCGTTGCTGTACATTGGGTTATCATTTTGTGCCCATCCCATCAATGGCAAGCACATCGCTAGAAGCGGTAAGAATTTTCTCATTCTTGAAGAACTTTTAATCTATAACGCAAAGAAGCGATCCAGGTTCCCAGAAAAATCCAGCCTAGTACGGCTGGGTAGAACACAATGCGCAGTCCGTTGTCTAAATCATAACTGTTGAATCCTGGATTTCCGCCGTTGCCCGGGTGCAGGCTGTCGGTCATACGGGGGAGGATTCCGATAAAAACAATCATCATCACGAAGGCGAAGATGTTGTAGACGGCTGAAATTCTCGCCTTTTTCCGGGCATCGTCCATAGAGTTGCGTAACACGAAGTAGGCGAGGTAAATGAGGATGGTTATCGCCGTACCGTTGAGTTTCGGGTCATTGGTCCACCAAGCACCCCACGTAAACTTAGCCCAAAACATTCCGGTGAACAGCCCCATGAAGGAGAAGAACATACCCATCTCGGCCAGGCTAATGCTTCGGCGGTCTTTGGCCAAATCTTCAGTGCTAAGGAAACGAATGGCGTTCCAAAAACTCGCCGCCATCATGGCCACCATGGCGAACCACATGCTGACGTGATAAAACAGATTGCGAATGCTTTCTTCGATGATAGGGAGATCGGGCACCTTGGTCAACAACCCATAAATCAAACTATACGCTACTAATAGCAACCCCAATACCTTGTAAATACTTCCTTTCATGTGCTATTTTAATCTTGCCAAAGATACGGAAAGAGTAGGTAGGCTAGGAGGCCTATTCCTATATCTAAGGCAACTAATATTCCCAATAAATTGGCGGCATCGGTGAGGGTCACACCTACAATGGCTTGCAGGTTTACTGTGCTGGTCAGTTGAACTACGGGGAAGAGTAGAGGGATGGCTAAAATTGCTCCCAATGTGGCATTGCCTCTGGTGCGGTGTGCAATGCCGCTGGTCAAAGTCAAGACCACGCTAAATCCGGTAGCTCCCAGTATGAGTCCAATAAAAAATAACGCGGTGTTGTAAACAGGGTTGCCAAAGAAAACGCTGAAAAGAGCCCAAGTGGTCATGCTCAGGAAAATCATGTACGCCACATTGAACAACATCTTAGCAATAATGGTGTGCTTGGCATTGGCGATTGTTTGGAAGTAATAGAAGTAAGGCCCGCTCTCAAACTCGAAGCTTCGAGAAGATAATTG
>DMCR01000154.1 GCA_003445735.1 Cryomorphaceae bacterium | reverse complement strand
GGCGGAGCGAATCAGGCCGCGATGAAGGAGGTCTTTGAGGTCAGCGAGGATATTTTCAGTGCAATGGTGACGGTAGACGTATTGGTGGCCGAGCTTTGGATGGCGTTCTTGTTGATCGGGGTGGCCAAACGCAAGAATATTGACCGAGCGTTTAAAGCTGATGCCACGGCGGTAGATTCCTTGCAGAATAAGATGGAGGCCTATACCGCTAGCATTGCGAAGGTAACCTCATTCAACGATTTGATTTTCATTTTGGCCTTGGCCTTTGGTGCGACGGGATTGGCGCACTGGATGAGCGATGGAATTGCACCATTTATCGCTGAGAATTATCCAGTATTGTCCAAGTTTAGTTTGACCTCAGGATTCTTTTGGTTGGTCGTGATTGCGACGACTATTGGTATTACACTGAGCTTTACAAAGGCTCGAAACCTTGAGGGGGCGGGTGCCTCGAAAGTGGGGAGCGTTTTCATTTACATTTTGGTGGCGACCATTGGAATGAGTATGAACGTGATGGAGATTTTCCACAATCCTGGGCTTTTTGGCGTTGGGTTGGTGTGGATGATCATTCACGTAGGGCTGATGTTCTTGGTTGCGAAAATTATTCGAGCGCCCTATTTCTTTTTGGCGGTGGGTTCTAAAGCGAATATTGGGGGCGCCGCGAGTGCACCTGTGGTGGCGGCGGCGTTCCATCCGGCGCTCGCACCAGTAGGCGTGCTATTGGCCGTACTTGGGTATGCCTTGGGAACGTATGGCGCATATATCTGTGGTTTGCTGATGCAGGCCTCGGTGGGAGTCTATTAGGATAGAAAGAGAGATGAAGCTGGAGTTGCCCAAGGAGAAAGTCTTTCCCATGCCTTTTAGGTTTTGGGTTATTGTAGCGGTGGCTTTAGTGATTTTGGTAGTCAACGGCTGGCATCCTGTATTGTTTCCATTAGTGATGTTCGGTTTTTGGGGCATTACAGCGAGTCGCGGTACGGTGTTACGCAGTGAGGATCAGATGATGTTCCGGTATTACTCCGTGTATGGGATTTCCATGGGTAGCTGGGAGGAAATTAAGCCTAATGCTGCGGTGGTGGCCTTGGATGAGCAATATTCAGTCCGTCAAACCAGCTACGGAGGGACGATGAGATATCAGGAAAGCCAGGAAAGCGTGTTGTATTTGGTGAACGGAACCCATCGGGAAAAAGTGAAAATTGCGAAGGTGAGTTCGAGGGAGGAATTGACCCCTCATCTCCCTATTTTGGAACAAGAGTTCAATTTAAAACTAGTCAAGTTTTCACCTGTAGTGTCTGCTAAAACTAGTGCTAGAAAACGAAATAGATGATTAAAAAGTTAGTGATGGCTGCCTTAGTGGTGGCGGGATTTGGCGCGCAGGCGCAGGTGGATGCGGACAAAGCAGCGTTGATTAAATCTATTTACACAGAGGCGCTTGGTGACCAGCAGGGGTATGAGTGGCTGAAGTACATGTGTGAGGAGATAGGCCCGCGCCCTAGCGGTTCGGAGGCGGCTAATGAGGCGGCGCGCTGGGCAAAGGTTGCGATGATGGAAGCAGGGGCAGATACTGCGTGGCTTCAAGAGGTAGAGGTGCCTAAATGGTATAGAGGCGACGAATGGTCTAAAGCCTATGCCGGTGGAGAGCCTATACCATTGCCGACTACGGCGCTGGGCGGATCGGTGCCTACCCCTAAAGAAGGCGTACGCGCTGAGGTGGTTGAGGTTGAATCCTTCGTGGAATTAGAAGCTTTGGGACGAGAGGGAGTGGAAGGAAAGATTGTCTTTTACAACACTTATATGGATCATAGCCTTATCAGTACGTTTAATGCATATGGCGGTGCGGTAAAGTACCGCTGGGCGGGCGCAATGGAGGCAGGAAAATATGGTGCGGTAGCCACTGTTCTTCGTTCGGTTACCTTGTTACGAGATGATTTGCCGCATACGGGTGCGATGAGCTATGGAGATAGCGAAGTTAAGATTCCTTCGGCGGCTATTTCATGGCAGGCAGCAGATATGTTGGACCACCTGTTAGGTAAAGGCGAAAAGGTAGAATTAGAGTTGTTCTTGGACTGTGGTATTCAGGGCAAGGCGACGAATTATAATGTCATTGCAGATTTTAAGGGCACGGACAAGGCTGATGAGATTATGTTGGTCGGCGGTCACATTGACTCCTGGGATTTGGGTCAAGGCGCGCACGACGATGGCGCGGGATGTGCGCATGCCATGCAGGTTCCGAATCTATTGAAGGAAGTCGGATATGAGCATCACAGAACCATTCGCGTGGTGTTGTGGGCGAACGAAGAGTTCGGTTTGGATGGCGCGAAGGAATATGCGAATTGGGCACGAATGAATAACGTGCACCATTGGGTGGCACTAGAAAGCGATGCTGGGGCCGGTGTGCCTCGAGGTTTTGGTGTAGGCGCAGGCGATGATCGCGTTGCTCAGGTTCAGGCCATGAAGCCGTATTTCGTGCCTTACGGCTTGCATGAATTTGCTAAAGGGGGCGGAGGGGCCGATTTATCGCCGCTGCGCGGCCATGATGATTTCTTCGTAGGCTTCCGTCCGGACAGTCAGCGATATTTTGATTTTCACCACAGTGCACGCGACCGAATTGATGCCATTCACCCTCGTAGTTTGGAAATGGGATCGGCTAGTATTGCAGCCTTGTTCTACCTTCTGGACCAGCTTTAGAAACGATATCTCTTATGAGTTATCGTTACGTCTCGTATGAGACAATTGTTGATTCAAAGTAAAATTAGGGGGCAGCTTCCATTGAATTTTTTGAGGAAAAGTCTACTTTTGAAATAACTTAAGAGTAGCTTAGGTTTATTGGTTTGGTTAAGCCCTGTCTTCGGATGGGGCTTTTTTATACCCGAACCTCAGTCTTTTACCGTAAATACTCTGGAGATATTAAATCCTAAGAATATGGACCCATCCCAAGGGTTATAAGGGTTTTGAGCCATCCACAAAGGATCACTCATGGAATTTGTATTACTGAGATGGAATTGGAAAACATGTCCGCCAGTTTCAATATCTACGCCAACAGCGAAAGGTGTGTAGAATCTATCGCCGTCGCTATATTCTAGGTTAGAACCCGGGCATATTTCAGCGGTGAGCGCTAACCTGCTCGTGAGTTTGTAGCGACCACCCATTTGTACATGAAAGGTCGTATTGGGGTCTGAAGCACCGGGGACTAAATTCCAGTGTACAGCGCTAGGAGCCATTAAAAGACTGAGCTTGTCGCTGAACTTACGGGTGAAAATGGCTTGGTTGTGGTAGGAGAGACGATCGCTCAAATAGTGGTCGATTCCATCGATGTACCGAGCCCCGCGATAAAACGCACTGGAGTATAAGGTGAGGCTAAATGGGAAGAATTCTGCACCACTTTTTTGACGCAATAGTCGGTACTTCACAAAGCCATCGGCCACCTTACGATAGGACGACCGACCTATGCCGATATTGAGCCGATCTGTAATCCCATAATCAAGCTGCATGCGAATCTGTGCGTTGTCTAGACCCAGGAAATTGTAGAAGTAATCGTTGGAGAAGCTGCCAAAACGGTGCGAAATGATGTATTGAAGCACGCCTTTTCCAGGTGTCTCATTTGATTGAGCGTTGATGATTTTAGTGCCTTTGAAAGTGGCATAGGTAATTTGACTAGTCTCAGGAATGTCCATGAGCGCAAAAAGATCATCTTTTTGTCCGAAGGCCGTGATGCTAAGTAGTACCCCTATAAGAATTGATCCCCACTTCATCCTAGCGCTTCTTTAAATTGGCACGCAAGGTTACCTTGGCTTCCTTGGCAATTTTATCTGATACAGCACCCGGGATACTCACTCCAAAATCTTCGACGGTCACGGGAAATTCTGTTTGTAAAAGGAGCCCGCCATCGGCCTTAAGAAGCTCGCACGGCACGGCAATGTCTTTGGTTTGTCCGTGGATGGTCAGCTGACCTACAGCCTGTCC
>DMCR01000070.1 GCA_003445735.1 Cryomorphaceae bacterium | reverse complement strand
AGAACATCATTTTTTTGTATTTTCGGCCTCGCGTGTCGAGATACTGTAATTAGGTACACTCGCATGCAAACTCTAAACATTTGTATTTAAACAATTAGGAAAATGAAAAAAGCACTCTCTTTGCTTGCTATTGTTGCCCTTTCATTGGGTACCGTTAACGCCTATGCTCAAGAAGATATGGCGGCTTCAGAAGAATTAGTAGAAACTGTTACCACTGACACTATGGATTCTACTGATGCAGCTGTTGACTCCGCAACAGCTGCTACAGATTCTGCTGCTACAGAAGAAGCACCGGCTGAAGAAGCAGCTGTTGAAGAAGAACCAGCTGAAAAAGGATTCACCCAGATTTTGAAAGAAAAATTCATTGAAGGAGGCGCATTCTTTATGTCGTTCGTATTGTTGGCCTTGGTACTCGGTCTAGCATTGGTTATCGAGCGTATTATTTACTTGACTTTCGCTCAAACCAACACTGAAAAATTATTGGAAGAAGTTGAAGGCGCGTTGAACAACGGCGGTGTTGAAGCTGCTAAAGAAGTTTGTCGCAATACTCGTGGTCCAGTTGCAACCATTTTCTTCGAAGGCTTGGATCACTACGACGAAGGCTTGGATATGGTAGATAAGTCTATCATGAGCGTAGGTTCTGTAGAGAACGGAAAATTGGAGAAAGGGGTTTCTTGGATTTCTTTGTTCATTGCTTTAGCTCCGATGCTTGGTTTCATGGGTACGGTAATCGGTATGATTGGTGCCTTTGATGCGATCGAAGCAGCTGGTGATATCAACCCTTCATTGGTAGCAGGTGGTATTAAAGTGGCACTTTTGACTACAGTATTTGGTTTGATCACTGCGATCATCCTTCAAATTTTCTACAACCTTATCGTAGCGATGATCGATGGTATCGTGATTAAGATGGAAGATGCTTCTATCTCTTTCATGGATATGTTGGTTGAGTACAACAAGAAAAACGCGTAATTGAGATGCTTAGTAAACTTCCATTAATTGGACGTGTCCTAGGCATTGGGCTCGGTTTGGTAGGTGTGGTGCTTTTCATCATGGTTGCCGTAAACGAGAACAACGCTCCTGGATTTGTGTCCTTCGGAATGATCTCTACCATTCTTGGTATTATCATTGCCGTATTGAGCTTTATACTCGCCCTAGTTGTAAATCCTCAAGGTATTAAGGGTGTAGGTATTGGACTTGCTGCCATTCTAGTGATTGGCTTGATCTCTTGGTTCACGGCAGACGGTTCAGATTTTAATGAATATAAAGACGTTACAGAAGCCACGTCAAAAGCGTCGAGCGCAATGTTGACTTCATTCTACATTTTGTTTTCAGGAGCAATTTTGGCTGTAGTATACTCGTTGGTTTTACGCTTAACTAAATAAGGTTCGTTATGGCAAGAAATAAAAGAGCCATACCAGAAATCAACGCCGGATCGATGGCAGACATCGCTTTCTTGTTGTTGATCTTCTATCTAGTAACTACCACGATGGATACAGATAAGGGGATTAATAGAAAGCTACCTCCATTTGACGAGGAACTTGTTGAAGATCCTCCTCCGATCAAGGAGCGTAATATCTTTACCGTATTGGTGAACTCAAACGACCAGTTACTGGTAGAAGACGAATACTTACAGATTTCCGAACTACGCGTGAAAGCCATGGAATTCGTTGATAATAACGGTGATGGATCTTGTGAGTATTGTCAAGGATATAATATTTCAACTAGCTCCGACAATCCTGATAAAGCAGTAGTTTCCTTGCAGAATGATCGCGGTACTTCGTATGGTATGTATGTAAAGGTTCAAAATGAACTTGTTGCAGCGTATGAAGATTTGCGTGAACGCTATGCTCAAGAGAAGTTTGGTCGTTCATATCGCAGTATGGATTCAGAAGAGGATAAAGAGATCTTGAAAGAAATCAAGTTGGCATATCCACAGAAGATTTCTGAGGCGGAACCTTTAAATATTGGTGGATAATGGCGGTAATTAAGAAAAAGAAGGACAAGGCGTTGCCGGCGGTAAACACCTCGGCACTTCCGGATATTGTTTTCATGTTGCTGTTTTTCTTCATGGTTGCCACGGTAATGCGTGAAGTAGATTTGAAAGTGACGGTAAACAAGCCGCAAGCCACGGAAATTCAAAAATTGGAGCGCAAGTCGTTGGTGACTTACATCTACGCTGGTGCCCCACGCGTTAAGTACCAAGATAAATTTGGTCGCTCACCACGTGTCCAATTGAACGATGCATTCGCTTCTTTGGATGATATCCAACCGTTCGTTATTCAAGAGCGTGAGCAGAAATCAGAAGAAGATGCAGCAATGATGACCATGTCTATCAAAGCCGATAAAACAGTTAAGATGGGTCTCATTACAGATATCAAATTGCAATTGCGCAAAGCGCAAGCGTTGAAGATCAACTATAGTTCGAATCAGCCGAAGGATGTGGAAGCGTTGTACAGCTCAGAGAACTAGAAGCAAAGAGAATCGCTAGTATAGGCGAAAAAGCCGACCTTATGGGTCGGTTTTTTTTTATGCCGTGTGCTTGTTCCACATGGTGAAGAGGCCCACCAAGACTAGAATTGGACCCACATAAGACCATATCGAACCAGCCATAGTGCTTTCCTCCAACAAGGTTCCGTCGTTCAGATACGCGCTACCAAGGGCCGTTGCATTGTTAATTAAATGCAGCCCTATGGGTACCCAGATCGAACCGGTCCAATGCTTTAGGTAGCCGAATACCACTCCCATAAATAATATAGGCAGGACGCTCAGCGGCTGCATATGCCCTAAGGCGAAGAAAAGTGCAGTACTTACGATCGCAAGGTGGTGGTTGAATTTTTGTCCAAGTAAACTCTGCACTGCCCCGCGAAAGAACAGTTCCTCACCCACAGCTGGTACAACCACCATAATCAACGCGTTGGCTAAAAGTGTGGTAGGCACCATATTACTAAGGAGAATGTCTAGCGCAAGCTTCACTGTCGCTTCTTGCGCTTTTAGATTTTCTACCCACGGAGCCTCGGGAAGCAGTACCGTGTTTAGATGCGCGAGTGCGTCAATTGTGAAGAAGGAACCCGCAATAATAATCAACAATGCGCCCCAACCGGACGGTGCTATTTTAGCGCCACGCCATCCCAAAAAGGTTTGAGGTGAGGATTTACTCCACCACATTAGCACAAGAGGCGGAACTAAAAAGACGCCTAAACTGTTGGTCAATTGTAACCATCGCATGGCTCCTGGCTCAGATAAGTTATCATATGCGGCGGTTGCGATGATGAATCCGATGCCTCCAATCAGGAGTGAGCTGAGAATAATGACCAGAATAAAAGAAGCCGTAATTCTTGCGGGGCTCCATGAAGGGTGGTTTTGCATCGGGTTGTATTTTTGCAGTGATGATAAAGATAGGAGATATAGAGATTGGTGAATTTCCACTGTTGTTAGCGCCCATGGAGGATGTGAGTGATCCCCCGTTCCGTAAGCTTTGTAAGGATCATGGGGCTGATGTGATGTATACCGAATTCATTTCCTCTGAAGGGCTTATTCGAGATGCAGCAAAGAGCGTAAAGAAATTGGACTTCTACGAATACGAGCGTCCCCTTGGTATTCAAATTTTCGGGAACGAGATTGAAAGTATGCGCCAAGCAGCCGCTATTTGTGAAGAATCTAACCCTGACATCATAGACATTAATTACGGTTGTCCTGTAAAGAATGTTGCTTGTAAAGGTGCCGGTGCTGGAATCCTTCAGGACATCCCAAAGATGGTTAAGATGACCGCTGAAATAGTGAAAGCGGTTAACAAGCCTGTGACCGTTAAAACTAGATTGGGCTGGGACGAGAATACGAAATACATTGTAGAAGTGGCAGAGCGCCTTCAAGATGTGGGTATTCAGGCCATCTCAATTCACGGTCGTACGCGAAAGCAGATGTACAAAGGAGAGGCGGATTGGACCTTGATAGCCGAAACCAAGAACAACCCGCGCCTACACATTCCAGTTTTCGGGAACGGTGACGTGGATAGCGGACCAAAGGCGCTCGAATACAAGGATAAATACGGCGTTGACGGCATAATGATTGGTCGCGCGAGTATTGGATATCCTTGGGTCTTTGAAGAGATCAAATACTTCTTCGAACACGGTGATGAGGCCACTAAGCCTACGGTAGAAGAACGTGTTGCTGCGGCACGTGAACACTTTGAGTTGAGCTTGAAGTGGAAAGAAGAGCGCTATGCGGTGATGGAAACCAGAAAGCATTACACGAATTACTTTCGAGGATTGACCCACTTTAAGCCGTATCGCTCTCGTTTGGTCACCTTGGATGATCCGCAGGAAGTCTTAGCGACCTTAGATGAGATAGAGTCTGAGTACATTGCTCAATACGGAAACGACCAAAATAAACTCTTGGTCGGTTAGTCCTTCACAACATACTTAGTAGACCAGGCACTCATCAATGTGCCTATACCCAGTACGATTAAGGTCGTAAGCACAAGATGTGAATTCTTTAGCGTTACTGGATAGAATTCCTGTACGTAGCCGGATCCAAGGGTAATAAGACCTACTTGTTGTTGAAGAACGATCAAGATGATCCCAATGGTCATGCCCAGCGCCCAACCAGTAACGACAATGTACATGCCGTTGGTGAAGAATATTTGACGTAATTGGGCATTTGAGGCGCCCATGGACCAAAGTGTTCGGATATCATTATTCTTTTCAAGAGCGATAATGGTCAATGCGCTTACCACACCGAAACTTGCCAAGAATACGACAAAGGCGAGGATAGCAATGACGACTAAACGTTCGGATCGCATGACTTTGAACAAGGTGACTTCTTGCTCGAGTCTATCCGCTACTACGACACGCTCGCCAAAGTGACTTTCAATGGACACTCTTAATTCTTTATTGTTGGAATAAACCTCAAGATAGGAGGGATGTGTAGCCCCGGTGAATTCTTGTACCCACTGGCGTGGGGCAATAACTTTATTGGCATCATAATCCGATTGCACAGAGTGAATGGCCGACACAAAAACACTCTTGGCTTGCACAGCCTCTCTTAAGTTGAGGGCATTAGTAGAGGCGTTGATTTTTGGTAGGTACACAGTGATAATGGGCGGTGGATTGGTATTTGAAATGCCCAAGTGATAGGCTACTCCCGCACCTAATCGAAGGGTATTCCCTCCAAGCTCGAGTGCTGGATCTGCTTGAGTGATTAGGTGTTCGTCCAAATGGTGTTCTCTTTCATATTCCATCGAGCTACCTAACAAGTAGGCAATATGCTGATGGTCGCCTTGTGCCAAGAGCACGCGCTGCTCAAAAACAGGTTCGAATATAGATGTGGTATAGTGGGCGGCTTCGTTGGAAATAAATACCGAATCTTCTGCCGTGAGCTCTAAATACTGTCCCGTCGCAGGACTGATTTTAAGAGCAGGGTTTGCATGCTCGTATTGGCTGGCGACTAAATCTTCCAGCCCAGCAAAAGCACTAAGCACTACCGCCATCGCCGCTGTACCTAAAGAGAGTCCAATCAACGCCGTGAGTGACATCATACGGATAGCACCTAACCTTCCCTTTGAAAAGAAGTACTTGCGAGCGAGATAGGTGCTGAAAGTATTCACCTGTAATTATTTGATGGGACTTTCGCCTTCACCGCGTAATAAGCGATCGATGTTTTCTTCGTACTCCAAGCTATCGTCCACATAGATCATAAGCTCTGGAACTACGCGTAACTGGCTGCCAACGGCATGGCCTAAGGCACCGCGCAATTTTGCTTTGTTTAGTTGCAAGAAATCGAAGGTTTTCTTCGTTTTACCTACGGGAAAAATACTCACGTAAATTTTGGCCAGACTGAGATCAGGACTCACGCGTACTTTTGAGACGCTGAGAAGGGTACCTGGGAATTGATCTTTGGCTAATTGCTGTAAGATCGTCGCCATTTCCTTTTGAAGGAGTTTGGCGATTTTAAGTTGACGTGTGCTTTCCATAGGCGTAAATTTACGCATTGCCACGTAAGCGCTAACTTCGCTGCAACGAAAAGAACTATGAAGGCATTTCTTCGCATCATTCGAACCATGACCCCCTATGCCAGCTACATAGCTTTCGCGGCCTTTTTCAACCTCCTTACGGTGGTTTTTAGTATAGGTTCTATCGGTGCGCTTATCCCTTTACTCAATATCATTTTCGATACGCCAGGCTCAGATTTAGTGGGTGCCGCGCCATGGAAAATGGCCCTTGCAGGGCGTGTAGAGGCTTATAGAGATCTTCACGGTGCGTCGGCTACTCTTGTACAAATTATCCTTTTGGTCTTCACAATCTTCATTGGGAAAAACCTCTCGAGATACGCGGCCTTGTGGACTTTAGCTCCAGTACGTAATGGGGTAGTGGCAAACTTCAAACAAGCCCTTCACGATCAGTGGATTGCCTTGAGCTTGCGACAACACAGCAAGTGGCAAAAAGGAGATTTATTGACACGTGCCACGGCGGATTTAAATGAAATAGAATGGTCTATGCTCAAAGGGATGGAGGGATTTGTGCGCGACCCATTGATGATTTTAGGGACCTTGGCAGTACTTTTTACCATGAGCCCTACCCTGACCCTATGGGCCTTGGCCATAATACCTATATCAGGAGGTCTCATTGCAACCGTAGGCAAGAGCCTAAAGCGCAGCGCTAAGGAAGCCCAGGGTCTTTTAGGTCAGAATACCACGGCATTAGAAGAAGCCTTATCGAACCTTCCCATCATTAAGAGCTATGCAGTCGAGCAGCAAATCAGTAGTTCATTCGCTCAAAGAGTGCGAGAATGGCAGCGCACGATGACCAAGGTGTTCCGTAAGCGCGACCTTAGTTCGCCTATTGCCGAAGTCTTGGGCGTAAGCGTTTTGCTCGTAGTGCTCTATCTCGGTGGCCAAGAGGTACTGACCGGTAAGCGACTGACCGGCGGAGAATTAGTGGCATTTATTTTGTTGTTTTACCAATTAATTCCTGCTTTCAAAAACGTTACTAACGCCCTCTATGACATTCAAAAAGGCACTGCTAGTGCGCAGCGAATTTTTGAGGTATTGGATACGGAAGTACCGCCTTCGGGTGTCCAGCCTGTGGTTGAAGAGGATTGGAAGAAAAATATTACCCTGCGCGACGTACGTTTTTCCTACGACGACCGCGATGTACTACAAGGCTTAGACTTAGTGATTCCAGCCGGAAAAACAACCGCACTCGTAGGGCCCTCTGGTGGTGGTAAAAGTTCGCTATTGTATCTATTGGCGGGCTTTGATAATCCTCAACAGGGGTCGGTTACCCTAGGAACCAAAGATTTGAAGCAAGTAAATATGGCTGATTATCGTAAATGGCTGGGCTGGGTACCACAGCACCCATTGCTTTTCAACGACGGGATTCAAGGGAACATCACATTCAATGCAAAAGGAAGCGAGGATAGCTACAAAAAGGCTATTTCTGCGGCATATTGCGATGATTTTGTGTCCAATTTCGATGGTCAAACGATCGGCGAAGGCGGAAGTTTCTTGAGCGGCGGTCAACGCCAACGCGTGAGCATTGCACGTGCCTTTTATGCCAATCCAAAACTTCTACTGTTGGACGAAGCCACAGCGGCATTAGACAATGAGAGCGAGGCAAGGGTACAGCAGTCCCTTGATGCCTTAATGAAGGGGCGAACCACGGTGGTGGTAGCACACAGATTAAGCACCATCAAACATGCGGACCAAATCGCTTATTTAGAGAAGGGGCGAATAGTAGAATTGGGCACACATCAGCAACTCCTATCTAGAGGTGGGAAATACGCGGCATTGGTTAACTTAGGAACGCTAAACGCCAACGATGGATCATCTGAATAAAATCGAACACCTAGGTATCGCCGTAAGGTCCTTAGAAGAAGGGAATGCGCTTTACACCAAGCTTTTTGGGGTGCCGCCGTACAAGGAAGAGGCGGTGGAGAGCGAAGGGGTTCGAACGAGCTTTTTCAAAGCGGGACCCAACAAAATAGAACTGTTGGAAGCCACCAACCCGGATAGTCCTATTGCCAAATTCATTGAAAAGCGTGGAGAAGGTTTGCACCACATCGCCTACGCCGTAGAAAATATTCGCGCAGAAATGCAACGCCTATCCGCAGCCGGTTTTCAGCTGTTGAATGAAGAACCCAAAGCGGGTGCAGATAATAAGTGGGTTTGTTTTTTACATCCCCGCACTACTGGCGGTACTCTCATTGAGCTTTGTCAAGATCGCGGGTAGCTCTCGGTCGATCCTTGTAAAATCCCCTCGTAGAAACTTCCACGCATTCATATTGCTGGGCCAACACCTCAAACTATTTCGGCTGAATTTGAACGCCACATTGCTTCAATGTCTCTCGTGTAAGTAGCGTATGTACTAGGTCAAAATATTCCCAAAATCAAACCGAATTTGTTTAACCTTACGACGATGAACCCTCAATTATTGCATGAAGCTACGTGAGAAAAAAATACTTGAGCGCGATAATTGCTACGTTACGGAGCTGTGAACTTATAGCCAAGGCCTACATAGTTACCCGTGAATGCTGTGAGTTGTTGACCAGCTACAGGGGCTTCGAAGGTATAGAGATAGTAGAATTTGGCCATGTGAATACGTAGAATTGTAACAAGATCTCCTGTGGATTTGTATCCTATACCTATTAATGCCTTGGCCTCTGAAATTTGCTGCTCCGTGGTCAGAAACAATTGATAGGTGGCAGGCATTGCGCCATTTGAAGTGACAAGGGCGTCAAAGGAGGAGCTATTTCTTTCAGTTCTGTAGAATATATAATGTATATCTGCAGTCCCTTGAAGTAGAGAGTACGCAGCATAATTGAGTAAATCCGGCTCATTTACTGACCCGTTGACTACAAAGTTCGTCATTGCTAGACCCATAGAGAATCGATCTTTGAAGTGGTAAGACACTCCTGCGTTAGCATCGACGAAAACGGTTAATCTTGAATAGTTGTCCAGAGCAGGTTCAATTGTCATCTCAGTGATTGCATTCGAAAAATCTATGTTGCTCTGAACGAATCTAGTTGCTAGTCCCAATTTCAATGCATGATAATCATTGAGCTTAGCTGTGAAACTATATGGTAGCGCGATAGATTGGTAGTTAAATGTAGCATATGCGTGTTCTACCATTTGAATACCTAATGTATGTTCATCAGTAAACTTAGCTATGGCATGGGCCGCATTTACCGTAGGAGAACCTGGGACACCATTCCATTTCGATTTACTTCCCATAAATAAGTCTAACTGATGGAAATCAAGAACCCCATTATATGAGGGATTAACATAATGTCTGTGCAGCAGAAATGGCGTGTTCATTTGGATTTGTTGAGCAAATCCAGCAAGTGGCATGAAGCCTGCGATTATAAGCGCCTTAACGAATGAGCGTGACATAACCATAAATTACTTCTCCTTCGTTAGTAAGGAGTTGATAATAGTAATCACCAGTAGGCAGAGGCTCACCATTGCTAAATCCATCCCAATAAGGCGTATTATTAGATCCTGAATATACCAGTTGACCTATCTGATTGTATATGGTTATCGTATACGATGACCATATACCATGTTGGATTCTGAACTCGTCATTATAACCATCATAATTAGGGCTATACATGTTTGGAATCATAAAACATCTTGGTTGTAGGGGGCCTAGATCAAAGGCTAAACTCTGCGTACAATTATTACTATCTGTTACTTTTAATAGGTAACTACCTATTGCAATGCTATCAACAGGAAGGGCTGTTGCCGACCCATTCAAGCTATAAGTATATGGATATGTTCCACCAGTGATGAAAGCATCTATTTGACCGTCGTTAATTCTTTCACAAGTTGGTGGAATAGTGTCTATTGTAATTAAGAGTTCGGAGGGTTCGTATACTTCAACAGAGTCGGATGTCGAACAGTTGTTCGCATCGGTTATTGTAAACGAATAGTAGTCGTTACTGAGATTATTAAGGTAACTTAAACTAGAACCGTCAAACCAACTTATGGTATATGGGGCAACTCCTCCCGTAGGATAAAGTTGGATTTTACCATCTTGTTCATCAAAACACGTAACATCTTCAACGACGTTGAGATAAGATAAAGTACTTGGTTCATTAATCGTTATCGACTCTGTTGATAAACAACCATTTGAATCTTCTACGTTTACAATATATGTCCCTGCGCTTAAATTTGATAAGAAAGATGAAGTGGCACCATTATTCCATGTGTAAGAATATGGAGCTTTCCCGCCTTGTACATTGGTTTGAATAGCACCATCATTACCTCCTTTACATGATATTCCATATCCATTGTAGATGTTAGTAATAGTTGCATTTATCGACGGAGAGGCCGTTGATGTCACATCAACACTCGCCGTATTACTACAACCATTGCCGTCCGTACCGG
>DMCR01000148.1:2483-6724 GCA_003445735.1 Cryomorphaceae bacterium | reverse complement strand
TTTACAAAGCCTTTCCAAATACCTTTGACCAGCAGAAAAGCCACAAAAACAGTTAAAACGAGGTCTAGGCCTTTTACCATAGTACCAAAATAATGAGAAGCGAAGAATTAAAACACGATTGGGAGCAGCTGCTTGTAAAACTTTCCCAACAGTTTCCAGCAGACGGAGATATAGATTTAGACGGTGCTTTATTGCTTATTGGTGCACAGGAGCTGCAAATGGGGTATTTGCGCTTGAAAAAAGATGAAAAACTAAACGTCTTACACATCGCAGTTTGCACCGTACTAGAGCCTTATGGCTATTATGCGTTCGAGAAGAGAGATGATGATGGATGGCCACATTTCAAATCACTGAAACCATTACCAAACTTGAAAGCAGGTGAACAGGCCGTTCTTATGAAAGAAGCGGTGGTGAATTATTTTAAAACGAATGGGTACCTCTAGAGCTTAGCAACCAGGGTCACTTGGATCGTAAGGAAGCAAAATAATCTTCGATTCAGCCGTAGTATTTGGCTCAAGCTTAATAAACCCACAACCTATGTGTGTGAACGGGTTTCCTCCACGGGTGGCTAGGATTTTAAAAACAGCTTCGTACTCGTATTCGAACTCAACCATTCCATCAAAGCCTGTGGTGTCGATGAAATAAGCCTCTTCGCGATATCCTGGGACATCAACACTGGCTTCGACAATCACATTTTGGATAGGCACACCCGAGGCATTCGTAACCTTTACACGGAAAGGGTAGGTGGGGCTCTCGATTTGGCAGCTGCTTAAAAGCAAGAATACCAACAAAGGAAGTACAAGTAACTTTTTCATTATTCTACGCAACCATTAGGGTCTCCGATGGGGTAAATTACAACATTTACATCAATGGTCTCGCCTCTTACTAGACGCACATAGTTGCATCCTTCGTAAACCATCTTCCAGGCCTTAAGGTCATAGTAGGCTTCGAAACCGGACCTGAAGACAACCTCGCCGCTAGGTCCAGTAAAATTATACCATTCCGTAGATCCGGCAACCGGGGCTGACATCTTTACAGCGGCGTTCTGAATAGGCACACCATCTTCATTGGTAACCTTCACCTTCACAAAGTATTCTGTGGCCTCTTCTTGACAAGAGACTAAAAACAATCCAACCAAGAGTAAAAGAATAAACCGTTTCATGCGTGGAATTCAGTAATTTCGCCAAATCTACAACAATCCAAACGTATTTAAGTAGACAATTATGCTGGATAGAGTCGAAAATTTAAAAAGCCAAGTAGAAGCCACTGTCATAACAAGCCGAGAGGAAGCCGATATGTTTCGTTTGCAGTACCTCAGCAAGAAGGGCGCAATTACCGAGCTTTTTAAAGCCTTTCGCGACGTTTCAGCAGAAGATAAGAAGGCATTTGGCGCGGCGCTGAATATCTTAAAAACTCTAGCTGAGGACAAGCATAAAGCGGCATTAGAAAGTTTAGACAACACTCAAACGGTGGGGCTTAGTGGTGATTTAACGCGTCCGGGAACACCTCATGAATTGGGCGCTATTCACCCTATCAACGCCATTAGAGATGAGATAGTAGATATTTTTAAGCGCATTGGCTTCAATATTAGCACAGGCCCTGAAATTGAAGACGACTGGCACAACTTCTCGGCGCTAAACTTCCCGGAAGAGCACCCCGCTCGCGACATGCAAGACACGTTCTTCGTGCAACGCAACCCGGATTGGGCGTTGAGAACACATACCTCAAGTGTCCAAGTACGCGCTATGGAAAGCATACAACCCCCTATTCGCACCATCTCCCCTGGTCGTGTATTTCGCAACGAGGCCATAAGCGCACGCAGCCACTGTATTTTTCATCAAATTGAAGGACTGTACATCGACAAGGAAGTAAGTTTTGTAGATCTTAAGCAGGTATTAATGTATTTCGCTCAAGAGTTCTTCGGTAAGGCGAAGATCAGAATGCGCCCATCTTATTTTCCGTTTACCGAGCCAAGTGCTGAGGTGGATGTGTATTGGGGTCTTGAAAACGAGATTGACTATAAAATCACTAAAGGTACTGGCTGGTTAGAGGTGATGGGGTGTGGAATGGTTGACCCTAACGTGTTGAAAGCAAGTGGTATAGATCCAGATGTTTATACAGGATATGCTTTCGGAATGGGCATAGAGCGCATCGCTATGAACCGCTACCAAATTCCCGATATCCGCTTGTTCACAGAGAACGACAAGCGCTTCTTAGAGCAGTTTAAGACAGGCCTATAACTTGTTGATGGCTACCGCCATTTCTATGTCCTTTTCCGTAATGACATTCCCCGCATCGTGCGTTTGTAGCGATATGCGCACGGTCGTGTAATCTATGGTGATATGAGGATGATGTTGGACTAATTCTGCCAATTCCGCTACTTGCCGCACAAATTCAATCCCGTCTAAATAGGCGTCAAACTGAAATTTGCGTACCAAAGCGTCGTGTTCTTCGGCCCAATTTTTTGGAAGCTTGTACATCCGATTATAGCTTAGTCAATAGTCGAAAGCTTCAACATGTTGGTGAAGCCCTTCTCTTCAATAGGCATTGATGCAATCTTCACAACCAAATCACCTGATTCAACATATCCATTTTCCCTCAGGATTTTTTGGATATCCTTGAAGCTTTGATCAGTGCTTTCCATGTTATTATAGTAAAAGGCCTCGACGCCCCAAACTAAGGACATTTGGTTCATGATTTGGCGGTTGGCGGTAAAGACAACGATTTTCGTCTTAGGGCGGTGTCCGGCAATTTTTAATGCGGTATATCCGCTAAACGTCATGGTTAAGATGGCGGATGCGCCTACTTGATCTGCAATCTTTGCTGCGTTGTAGCAAACAACTTTAGTGATGAATCTTTCGTTCTTTAGGCTTGGCGGGTTCTCCATATTCGGTTTTACATCGAAGGTAGACTCCACATGTGCCACGATGCTTGCCATTGTTTCTATAACCTTAACCGGGTACTTGCCAACAGAGGTTTCGGCCGAAAGCATTACAGCATCTGCGCCGTCGCAAACAGAATTGGCTACATCATTAACCTCGGCTCTTGTTGGGCTTTGGCTATCGATCATGGTCTCCATCATTTGCGTTGCTATGATTACTGGTTTCGCTTTGATGTGACATTTTTCGACAATCATCTTTTGCACCATTGGAACTGAAGAATATGGGATCTCTACTCCTAGGTCACCACGAGCCACCATTATGGCGTCTGTAGTGTGAATGATGTTATCTATGTCAACGACAGCTTCAGGCTTTTCAATCTTAGAGACAATCTTAGCAAACGATCCAAAGTCTTCGATTATTTTGCGCAATTCTACTATGTCGTTGGCGTCTCGCACGAAGCTAAGCCCAATCCATTCAACCCCTTCCTCCATAGCAACCACGATGTCTTCGAGGTCTTTCTTAGTCAAACAAGGAAGACTCACCTTGGTATTTGGAAGGTTCACCCCCTTCTTGCTTTTCAAGGGGCCGCCCTGCACCACTTTGGTGATTACAGTGTCTTTTTTATTGGTTTCTAACACCTCACAGATGAGCTTACCGTCGTCAAGTAAGATGCGTTCGCCGGGGTTTACATCAGAAGGAAACTGCTTGTAGTTCATATACACACGCTTAGCGGTACCCGCAACGTTTTCTGTTGTAAAAGTCAAAGTATCACCATCTTTGATTACAGCCCCCTCTTGAACATCTCCGATGCGAAGTTTTGGGCCTTGTAAATCTGCAAGAATAGCTGTTTTACAGTTGAATTCTTGATTGATTTCTTTAATTAATTGTATGGTTCGCCGGTGTCTATCGTGGTCGCCGTGAGAGAAATTAACTCGGAACACATTAACACCTGAACGGATCATGTCGACCATGACTTCTTTGTGCCATGAAGCCGGACCTAAGGTGGCTACGATTTTAGTGTTATTAGGTGTTTCGGATTTCATACAATAAGTGAGTTTCTCGTTGTGTCAGCTGTGTATGCGCTTCGAAATATTGCGCAGTTGTGATTTTTTCGTTCTTCTTTAGCGCACTTTCCAAATCGAATGCAAAGTCCGAATTTTCTAAGATTAAAAGGTAATCCCAGTGTTTAATCGTAGGCAAAAGATATTTTTCAGGTGCGCTTTCAAATAAACTCCATTCTGAAGGCCCCTGTTCCTGCGCCCCAATACTATGGTTCATAATCATACATAAGTGCTCCCCATTAGGGTCTTTGCCATCAAACACATTGTATTCCCAAACAGTCCCTTTGTCCCATTCGTC
>DMCR01000148.1:0-2099 GCA_003445735.1 Cryomorphaceae bacterium | reverse complement strand
TAGTCTTTTAACGACGTCCGGATGCCCACAGTTGAGAAGTTCATTTTGATACGTTTCAGCGCATCTATGTGTTGAACTTTAGCCATTGAATCGTTCCTTATTGTTTTGGTAATAGGCTTTTGAGGCGGCCTCTTCACCTTTCTTTTTGGAGCTTCCTTCGCCCTTGGCGACTAAATCATCGCCTACATACAGACCCATAGTAAAGGTAGTGTTGTGCTGCTCCCCATTGCGTTCTAATTCTTCAAATCTGAAGCTTTTTTTGAACCCTTGAAAATACTCAATAACCTCGCTCTTATAGTTGTGCGTAGTGTCCATAAGCTCTGCGTTAGAAATAAAGGGCTCGACAATAGCATTCATCACGAAGTATTGTGTTTTTTGAAGGCCCAGGTCAATGTAGCAGGCACCTACCATGGCCTCAAGAGCATCGCCATAGACGCTTTCACTCTGATTGCCCTTGAGGTTTGCCACCAAAAGATTAGGTAGACCAAGTTCATCAGCCACCCTGTTTAGGTTGTTTCTTGAAACTAATTTACTTCTCATCTTAGTCAAATACCCTTCATCCTCCCTTGGGAATCGGTAGAACAAGGCCTCCGCCACGACCAAATCAATAACGGCATCGCCCAAATATTCCAAACGCTCATTGTTTCGTTCACCGCGCTTCTTACGGAAGGGATAGGCACTAGCATGGCGCAGGGCCAATTTATATAAGGATAAGTCCTTCGGCCAAAAGCCTGTGATCGCCCTGATGTCGCGTTTAAACGGACTAGGAAAAAAAAATGGAAACAACTCCTGTGTCGAATGCATTTACTCGGCTTTCTTAAAGAGGACGGACGCGTTGTGACCTCCGAAACCGAAGGTATTGCTCAACGCAGCACGTACTTCTCTCTCCTGAGCCGAGTGGAAAGTAAAGTTCAATTTGGGATCAAGGTTTTCATCGTCCGTGAAGTGGTTGATCGTCGGAGGAATGGTGTTTGTGTAGACAGCCATAACAGAGGCCATCGCTTCTACAGCACCTGCCGCACCCAATAGGTGTCCGGTCATACTCTTGGTAGATGAAATATTAAAGTTGTAGGCGTGCTCACCAAAAACATGTTGAATGGCTTTAGTTTCGGCAACATCTCCAAGAGGAGTAGAAGTACCGTGCACGTTTACATAATCCACATCTTCAGGCTTCATGCCAGCGTCTTCGATGGCGTTTGCCATTACGTTGCGGGCACCCAGACCTTCTGGGTGTGGTGCGGTCAAGTGGTGAGCATCTGCGCTAAGGCCGCCGCCAACCATCTCTGCATATATTTTTGCACCGCGCGCTTTTGCATGTTCGTACTCTTCTAGAATAATACTAGCACCTCCTTCACCCATTACGAATCCGTCGCGTTCTGCGTCGAATGGACGTGAAGCGGTTTTTGGGTCATCATTGCGAGTAGAAAGGGCATTCATAGCATTGAAACCGCCCATCCCTACAGGGTTGATAGCGGCTTCCGAGCCACCTGTTACTATAATATCAGCCTTGCCTAGGCGGATGAGGTTGAAAGAGTCAATGAGGGCATTTGTTGAAGAGGCACACGCACTAACGGTGGTGTAATTCGGGCCTCGCAAACCATGCAACATAGAAATGCGGCCTGGGGTGATGTCCGATATCATCATGGGAATGAGAAACGGGTTGAAGCGAGGGTTGAGGTCGTTGTCCACGAATCCTTTCACCTGCTCAAAGAAGGTATCAATACCCCCAATACCAGATCCCCAAATGACGCCTATACGGTCAAGATCTTCTTTGTTAAAATCCAATCCGGAATCGGCAATGGCCTCATTGGCCACTACCACCCCGAATTGTGTAAATCGATCCATACGACGAGCTTCCTTACGGTCGAGTAAGTCGTTGGGCTGAAAGTCTTTAACCTCACACGCGAAGCGTGTTTTAAATAGCGAAGCATCGAAACGAGTGATTGGGTCGGCGCCCGAGGCACCCGCAACCAAATTATTCCAAGTTTCTTCGGCTGTGTTGCCCACGGGAGTGAGCGCACCTAGCCCTGTAACTACGACGCGTTTAAGGCTCATAAGCGTTGACTTTACTTATGCAAGAGCTTCTTCGATGTACGAAA
>DMCR01000038.1:1729-4732 GCA_003445735.1 Cryomorphaceae bacterium | reverse complement strand
TGTACGTTCCTCTTTTCCGCCGGCGGTCATCAAAACGTCCTTAGAGGGAACGTCCACGCTGCTGTAGCTATCGATAAAGTATTGGCCTCCCTCTTGTACGATAGGACTGTGGTAACCGGCTGCCTTAGTTAATTGGATTTGCTTGCCTTTCAAGCTCACGCTGAACAGGTGAGATTCGCGCGGGTCTACGCCCGTTGCGGTGAAGAGGAGATCTCCGCTTTTATCCTGGCCTAGGATGCCTGTTGCCACAAAATCATTATCAGTCAGTTGACGGACCAATTCTCCTTTGGTGTTGTAGAGGTATAAATTCATATACCCATCGCGCTCGGTCATCCAAACGAACTCCTTATTGTTCACCCAATAGGCGGGATATTCTGGCTCGGCCCATTTGTCATTGCTAACACTCAACAACGTTTCTCCACGCTTCCCATTTTTGGTGTTGAACGCCACCACATCGTAGTGGTTTTGTGTGCGGTTGACGATGGCTAAAAGGATGGTCTTGCCATCCGGTGACCAGCTGAGGTTCGTCAAATACTGATCGTGCTCCATCCCGTCGGTATCTAGATATAGAGGCTTCTTGGCATTGTGACGGTACACGCCTACTTTGGCATATTCCGATCCCTGACCGGCCATAGGATATTTGATTTCATTTAGGGAGCCAGGTGTAGAGGTGATGTCTAAGAGTGGGTAACTAGTCACCGCGCTTTCATCCTTTTCATAGAATGCAATGGCATCTCCCTTTGGGCTCCAGAAAAGCCCTTCGGAGATCCCAAATTCACTACGAGCAATGGCTTGGCCACTGACGATGTTTGGGTTTTCATGCTTGGTAACTTGGACCGTAGAACCGTCCTCGTTCCAACTCACCAATACATTATTGCCCACTGTGTAGGCCGCATTTCCATTGGTGCTGAGGTGCACGTTTGCATTGCCTTCTGCCATGGTGAAGTGTGCTGTGACCTCTTTCGTACTCGTATCATACGAGTACAATGTGCCTCCTTCGGAAAATCTAACCGTATGGTCGTCCTGCCACTCGAGCATCCACGTACCTCTAAGCTTCACATCCTGTTTTGCTGCGGCAAGACCGTCATTGATTTGTCCGGCAGTAATACGGCCGCTTTCTTCTCCAGATTTGGCATCAATGATGGCCATGGTTTGGTAGCCGTCGATCAAATGTGAATAGGCATCCGTACCAGGTACCCATTGCGGCATAATCAGACCTTGCGGGTAATATTTACGTCCTTTCAGGACAGCATCTTCAAGGGTCAAGGTACTTTGCCCAAGACTGGAAAATTCACAAAGGACGAGCGCAAAAAGTAAGGCGAACTTTTTCATTTCGGGTTATTTTGAAATATCTGAATTTATTTGGCCGTCGACCAGACGGATGACGCGCTTGGCGTGCTGTGCGATGTCTTCTTCGTGAGTCACGAGCACGACGGTATTTCCGGCCGCTTGGATATCATCGAAGAGTTTCATGATTTCTTCGGAGGTCTTAGAATCTAGGTTTCCCGTAGGTTCATCGGCGAGGATTAAGGCAGGGTTGTTGACCAATGCTCTTGCCACAGCCACACGTTGACGCTGCCCTCCTGAGAGTTGATTAGGGCGGTGGTCCATGCGATCGGCAAGTCCTACTTGGGTCAACACTTCTGCGGCGCGTGCCTCTCGCTCTTCCTTACCCTGTCCTGCGTAAACCAGAGGAAGGGCCACGTTTTCAAGAGCGGTGGAGCGGGGCAAGAGGTTGAAAGTTTGGAAAACGAAGCCGATCTCGTGATTGCGGATTTCGGCCAATTCGTTGTCGCCCATCACACTCACATCATTGCCGTTGAGTTTATAAGAACCGGCCGTGGGAGTGTCCAAGCAGCCCAATAAGTTCATCAAGGTAGATTTTCCCGAACCTGAAGGTCCCATTAAAGCGACGTATTGGTTTTTGAAGATGTCTAGATCGATGCTTTTGAGGACATGGACGGTCTGAGATCCTAATTTAAAATCTCGGGTGATGCCACGAAGCTTGAGGATGGGTTGCGGATTGCTCACTTTGATGGTCTAAGATTTTAAATTTAGTTATTCGTAGTCTAACTCTGACAATTCTAGCCAGCGCATTTCTTTTTCGTCCAACGCATCGATAACCTTTTGAATTTCCGCGGCGGCTTTGGCCACCTCCTGCGGATCTTGTTCTGTGCTTTCAAACACTGCGTTTAAAGCGTCGCGACGTACCTCCAAAGCCTCAATTTCCCCGGGCAGCGCGTCCCACTCGCGCTTTTCCATATACCCCATTTTGGTCTTGGTCTTTTCCTTTTTCGGCGACTCTTCCACCACCGGTTTAGGGGCGGCCGTTTTGATCGCGTCGATGCGTTTTTGTTCCTCGCGCCATTCGTAATAATGCCCATTGAAGTCCTTGATGCGGCCGCCCCCTTCAAAGACGAAGAGGTGGTCACAAAGCTTATCCAAGAAATAGCGGTCGTGGCTAACCACGAGCAAACATCCCGGGAAGTCGTTGAGAAATTCCTCGAGGGCCTGAAGGGTTAGGATATCTAGATCATTGGTGGGCTCATCGAGAATGAGGAAGTTCGGGTTCTTCATCAAGATGGTGAGCAGGTAGAGTCGTCGCTTTTCCCCGCCGCTTAGGGTGGAGGTGTAGCTGTATTGCTGATTGCCGTCGAAGAGGAAACGTTCACATAATTGGGAAGCGGTGAGCTTCTGACCTTTTTCCAAGGTGATGTACTCGCCTATTTCTTGTACGACTTCGATGACCTTCAGGTGGTCTTTGTCGGCAATACCGCCTTGGCTGTAGTGGCCGAAGATGACGGTATCTCCGGTGATGATTTTTCCCTTGGAAGGAGTTTCCTCGCCAAGGATCATTTTGAGGAGGGTAGATTTTCCACTGCCGTTGGGTCCTACGATCCCAACGCGCTCGCCTTTTTTGAAGGTGTAGTTGAAAGATTCGATGAGGAGCTTGTCCGGGAAGCTCTTGCCTAACTTGTGCAACTCGAGGATTTTACCTCCGAG
>DMCR01000038.1:0-1341 GCA_003445735.1 Cryomorphaceae bacterium | reverse complement strand
TTTTTTGACTTCGCCGAAGCGGTCTATGCGGTCCTTGGCCTTTCCAGTGCGGGCGCTTGGCGTTCGGCGCATCCAGTCGAGTTCTTTTTTGAAGAGTTGCTTTACCTTGTGCAAATTGGCCGCTTCATTCGTTTCTCGTAACTCTTTTTTTTCTAGGAAATAGCTGTAGTTCCCGTCGTATTTGAAGAAGGCATGATTGTCCAATTCGTATATGGTCCCACACACGCGTTCAAGAAAATAGCGGTCGTGCGTGATCATTAACAGTGCCCCCTGGTAACCGATCAGGTATTCCTCCAGCCATTCTATGATGTCGAGGTCCAAGTGGTTGGTGGGTTCGTCCATTAAAATGAGGTCGGGCTCCTCGATGAAGAGTTGCGCCATGGCCAATCGCTTGATCTCACCGCCCGAGAACTTATCGATGATACGGTCCATGGCCGGTAGGTTCATCTTGCCGTGCATCTCTTGAATGCGACCGTCAACGGTCCAACCTCCTGTAGCCTCGACCTTATCTAGGGCCAGCTGCATGGCGTGGGCATCTCCGCCTTCGGCGACAATGCTTTCATATTCGCGGAGTGCTTCGAGACCAGAGTGTTCGCTTTGGTAGAGTACATCGCGGACGGTTTGACCTTGGGCAAATTTCGGATGTTGTTCGAGGTAGCGAAGCTTGATGCCTTTGCGATAACTTATGGTGCCGGAATCCGCAATGGCAGGGTCCATCAAGATGCGCATCAAGGTACTTTTTCCGGAGCCATTCTTAGCGACAATGGCAATTTTCTCCCCTTCCGAAATCCCGAAAGTCAGGTCGGTAAACAGCGTTTTAATCCCATAGGATTTACTGAGCTGGTGAACGGAAAGAAGGTTTTTAATGTCCAATTATTCCACAGGAATTTCAGTGATCCACTCGGCGATGGCCAACAAATCTCCTTCTGCCACAAAGGTCATGGATGCCATAGGCGGATAACCTGGCCAATTTTCTGGTTGTGGTACCTGCATGAGGTAGACCATTTCTTCCGCGGTGTAGCCACGCGCGGCGATCTCCTTGAAAGTAGGGCCGACGAGTTTTTTGTCCAATCGGTGACAGCCTAAACAAGTGTTCATGGTCATTAGCTTATTCACTTCATCAGGAATATCCGAACCCTTTTTAGCTGCGGGTGTTGATTTAGGTATAGTCAACCGCTCGGGCTCCTCGCTGCCTCCACAAGAGGCCAGCAATGCCGCGAAGGCAAAAATGAAAAATGCGTGATAAAAGGTGGGGCGTAGCTTCATCGCTCGTTGTAATTTTGAAATCATGATAAAGATACAGCTCAAACCTTCAGAATGGATTAAAATCATTGCGCTCTT
>DMCR01000150.1 GCA_003445735.1 Cryomorphaceae bacterium | reverse complement strand
GGCCAATATCCTATATGTCTTGCTGGATGCACTGCGGCTGTTCGACGCAATTCCATATCCCACCAACGACTAGCTTCGGCGATAAGGGCATCTCCATCATTCATTTGCAATGGCTCTTGACGAACAGTCACATAAGCGTTAATCTTAGGCTCAGAGCAAACTGCCCACAAATGGTTAATAAATCCAATTCCTGGTGGATAACCCGTTTTTGCAGAATCAAAGTGAATGCTCCACTGATAGATGCCAAAGCCATGTCGAGCTGCTTCATAAAACATAGCTGGCTTCAGCGGCAGTAATAAAGGACCTTCGCCCGAAGTTCCTTCAGGGAACAACACAATGGTCTTCCCCTCTTTAATAGCCTTGACAATATCCTGACGAGTTTGCGTTCTACTCGCTTTATTTTCTCTATTCACCCAAATAGGGTCCATTGCACGTGCAGCCCATCCAATAAGTGGCCATGAGCGTACCTCTACCTTACCTACAATTGTGAATAGCTCTGAAGTTGGGACAAACAATACATCAAGGTAGGAACGATGATTGGCCATCAAAATTCCAGGGCCAATCCTATTGAATTTCTGGCCATGAACTTTTACGCCGACTATCCATAGTAACGCCCATCTGATACTCATAAATATCTTGTGTGCAATAGTTCTACCACCAAAAGGAAATGTCAAGGATAAACTGAATATTCCGAGGAGTATAACAACTAAAATTCCTAACAATCTAATTATACCTAATGCGTATCTCATAGTTCAAACCTAAAATACATTCATCTTCTGAATTGCAATTACATTGTTCATAAAACGTGGATTTAAACCAAAACATGAACGTAAAACGGCAAATACTGCTTGCAACTATTCAATTATGAGACTAGAAATTCCATCGGTCCAAGAAGGTATCCTTAAAATCCATCCCAATCTTTATGCGGTACCCAGAGTTCATATTGTTAGGGAATAAACCGTAATATATGCCCCATCGTACTGGCTGATCCCAAAGCTTCATCTTGCGCTCCGCACCGACATAGGTTTCAAGGTGCATAAGACTTCGAGAAGGGATAGATAACATGGAGGCTCCCATGGCCACATTTAGCTTTAATCTTCGAATAAGGGGTATTCTATTCAATAAGAATCCTTCGAAATGATGCGTCGCATTAGCCATGAAATAAACCTCCGGCGTAGCAAAGGTCTCAGGTAGATTCTGGAAAGTGTAAAGCGGATGTGTATACAAGAAGTAATCGCCACCTCGGAACCATTTATATTCAATGAACCTAACTGTCGATGGATCATTCAAGAATCCACCTGATGCCAAGCGATAATAGCTAAAACCAAGCCTATTCGAAGGCACATAATCTTCTACGATGAACTCGTATTTGCTGTAACGCACATCAGAGTTGAGCAAATTTGGAATACCCTGTTTAAAAACTATTCTAAAATCTGGCCACTTGGAACTCAATACTATTTTTCTTCTGCCCTTTAAATAATACCGCTGATAGGGTCGGATTAGGATTTCAACACTTGCTTGCCCTACAGTGTAGGTTTCGAACGGTTGCGGTGGCGTAAGTGAGCCGAAAATATCATTACCCAGATCCAGGTTTTCTATACTTTCCCTTGTGCTGTATTCAAAGCCCAAACGAGTATAGAACCCATTAAACCATTCGAACCTGTGGTAGACTTCTGCAAAGGTTTTTTCAATGAAGTTGCTTCGAGCGAATAGGCCAGTGAGGTCGACGCTTTGGGTGATCTGCTGATAATCATTACCGACGTTCACTGACCAAGAGGCGTTTCTCAGTGGCGCATACGTATAAGTAGCTCCAAGTGTGCCTTTGGTATCTGCGTTGGTGAGGCCATAGTTTAATCGGCCCGTAATATTCAGCATTTGATCGTTCTTAAATCGTTTCGTCCCAAAGGCGAATGGAGTCCAGCGCCATCCCCCTACTCCAAAAACATTGAATTGCCCAATTAACGGGCTATAGAAGAATTGCGTTCCTGCGCTGCGTTTTCTATATCCCACACCGCTTACCAATGGCTCGTACCAATGAAACTCATTATACACTGCATCGGCGCTATCCAAATATTCATCTGAATTCAAATAGCGGATAATGCTATCCTGACGCGCGGTCCAAGCATCTAGCTGATCGTCCTTCGGGCGGTACTGGGCCCAAAAGTCTGAAGCTTGCACTTCTTGATCTGGGATAATCGCTACTAAGTTTCTAGGCTTATTTGTCATACTAGGAATACGATTGACTTCTGTTAGCCAATATTCTACCTGTTCTGTACCATTGGCCCAACTCAGCTTTTGGTAGTCTACATAAAATAAATCCGTAGTGCTGAAATGCTGTAGGATTTCCATATCGCCTATGGCCCCTTCAAATTGATTTATGCGGTAATCCCGCGTATCTACTTCAACTTGACCCGCCCAGCCCGTTCGATTTCTTCTTGGAGTAAAGAATAAGGTCACATGCTCGCTGCTATCGCTCTCCCATCTAGCGACAATTTCAAATGTATAATGAGATAAAGCATTTCTGTCCATAATACCCGCAATAGGAGAAGATGCATATTCTATATCTACCATACGGTTTAGAGGCTCAATACACTGATTTTCAAACTTCGAATATGGGTATTTCGAAAATGTACCTTGATCTGACCCTTCACTAAAATCATAACTATCATCAAAACTAAAAGTAGCCCCAACACTAAAACTGCTCCCAAAATCAACTGTAGGCCTATCGTAATCTTTAAATGCTTCAACCTCCTGAAACCACTGATTATCATTCAAGTAAATATTTGAAACC
>DMCR01000176.1 GCA_003445735.1 Cryomorphaceae bacterium | reverse complement strand
TTGGGCTTTCGCACGCAGAGATGTTTTGGGATATTGAGCGATAAATAGGTCCAATTTCATTTGTGCTGTTTTCAACCCCCCCGACACAAAGGCCGCAAAGGCCGCTTCATAGGCTTCCTGCTCTTCTCGCGGCACAACAGGCCCCTTCATTTCTCCGCGAAGCAAAGCAGAATACGGGCTATTCGGGTACTCTTTAAGAAGCTTTTCCTTGGTTTTTCCTTGGTTTTCTGTATCCAATTGTTCCCCGCGCAACAAATACAGTCCATAAAGTACCTTTGGGGTTAATTGAGCATAGCTCTCAAACTCCTCCAAATAATCTAGCCACGCCAAATCTGCCGCGACCAAATCGCGCAAGCCATCCTTGTATATGAACCCAAGCTCAGCCTTCGCTGTGGCTTCTCTAATTAAACTTTGATTATAATCCTCCTGCGAGAGCAGCACGCGGGTTAAATAGTATTCTACGGAATTATCGTTTGAAGGCAAGGCCACCTCCGTACTATCCGCTCCATCATCCGCGTTCGCAAGATCGACTACTCCACCAAAACCTTGGGCTGGTTTGTCTTTTGTGCGCCAATGGTCTTCAAGCGGTCGGTCGCCCCAAGTACGCTTGAAAGAAGCGAGCCCGCTCGTTCGCACTTGGGAGTTAAAGAAATACCATTCACCGCCGCCAATTGCCTGAGGTCCTGTGTTCGCCAGCAACGCATTTTGCTCGGCGCGCATTTCAGCAAGTTCGGCTCTGCGGCGGGCTTCTTCTTCACGCTTTTGTTTCTCGGCAATGAATCGGCGGAACTTCTCACGCAAATCCATTTCGCTCATACCATACATGGCCTGTAAACTATCTTCAAGCATAATGGAGTTGATCTCAAAAACCAATTCGTCTAAAACGCTCTTCCTATGTTGCAGCGTATCCAACCCCCCATATCCGGCGGGCAACACTGCCAATGCGCTGTCGTAATATGCCTGAGCCGGGACAAAATCACGGAAATCAAAGGCCACACCTGCAAGTGCCAAATAGCTCTTACCCTTCTGCTTTGGATTTTCCACCGAGCTCTGAATGCTCTGAACCAACAACTTCTCCGCCTCTGTAAAATGCTCCAAACCCAATCTCTTCAGCGCCCACACATAGTAAATCTGATCGCGATAGGAGATGTTCTTGTCGTCGCGAAGCATTTTCTCCAAATCCTTCTCTATGATCGTAATATCATCCATGTAAACATCAAAATTCTCTGCGCGTTTGATCTGTGCCGAGAACGTGATATCGTAATCGTTAGGATGCAGCTTTAGCACCGCCTCATAAGCAAGTGCACTCTCGTATCCCTTTTTCAGCAGGGCATAGAGCTGAGCATTTAAATAGGTGAGTCGAACTTTCTGCGACTTATTTGGGGCCAATTCCGCCGCGCTCTCCACCCAATGCTGTGCACGCTCCCAAGATCTCTTGTGAATATGTAACGCCGCAATGGTTTTCTGCACCTCGAAGAGCATGGCCTTGGGTAATTCCTTGGTATAAATCTCATCTAAGATTTGCTCGGCTTGAAAGGCGTTGTCCATGCGAATATGGGTTTGCGCCGCCAATAATTGGGCCCAAAAAACCTCGTCATCCGCCTTTTCAATACCGCGAAACTGGTCCTCCATGTAGGACGTCGCCTCGATACATTGAATCCACTCGTTTTTATAGAATCTTGCTCTTGCAATTAGAAGGTAAGCCTTAAAAACATAGTCATTTTTCTGCTCACCACGGAACACCATGCTGTGGTTTTTAATGACTTTAGCGCTCTTTTCCAAGGCACGGTCCATCTTGGCAAACATTTGTGGCGCCTGCTTTTCGTGCGGCCAATAATAAATAGGAAGCAGGGCCTCAAAATCATATTCCTCAGATTTTTCGAACGCGCTCACTGCTTCCTTTAGCGCCTCTTCACCGTTAAAAAATGCATTATAATGCGCAGTCGTTTCGTGGTACTGGCGATTGATCCAACGGTCTTTAGTGGTCGAACAGTTCGACAAAACCATGGCGACAAGAAGTAGGGATATGTATTTTCGAAAGCCCATCAGGTGTAATAACGCGTTAAAATTATTTTATTTCACGCCGTGGGAGAAATGCTACACCCGATATTTGTGACCAACATGGCAAAAAAATCTAAAAATCAGAAACGCATTCAACGTTGGCGGAACAAATTCCGCTTCGTTATCCTGAACGACGACAACTTCGAGGAGGTAATGACAGTAAAGCTAAGCCCACTAGCAATCTTTACCGGTAGCGTCTTTACTATTCTGTTTACAATTGCCATCACCACCGTGGTCATAGCCTACACGCCGCTAAAGGAAATGATACCTGGATATGCCTCTTCAAAATTGCGCCGTGAATCAATCAACTTGGCACTCAAAGCCGACAGCCTGGAAGCATCTGTACGGTTAAACAATCAATATATCAATGCTGTACTACGCATTTTAAACGGCGAGATTGTAGATTCCGTCCTCATCGATCTTCAAGAAGGTGAAGATTCCCTGGATTCGATAAAACTGTCCAACCCAAGCGCACAGGACAGCGCCTTTCGTCAATGGGTGGAAGAAGAAAATGAATTTACCTTGGATCAAAACGCGCCGGAATTGGACATCCCACAGCTGATGGCCCCAGTAGACGGACTCGTGACATCCCGCTTTGAGTCTGGAAAAGGGCATTATGCCGTAGACATCGCCGCGCCCAAAAACACCCCAGTGAAATCTTGCTACGAAGGAACCATTGTCTATGCCGATTGGTCCAGTGAAACAGGCCATGTGATAATCGTGCAACACGAGCGCAACCTAATCAGCGCCTACAAACACAACAGCGCCTTGTTAAAGTCTGTCGGTGATTTTGTGCGAAGCGGAGAGGCCATTGCTATTATAGGGAATAGCGGAGAAAACTCTACCGGGCCTCATCTTCATTTCGAACTGTGGTACGACGGCTATGCCATCAACCCGGAAGAATACATCAAGCTTTAATCTAAATAGCCGGAATCTGGCGGTAAGCTAGGGCCCTTGCTTGCGGCTACAGCCAAGGCGTCGCAACGCTCGTTCTGTGGGTGATTATTGTGCCCCTTAACCCAAGTAAAGGTCGGTCGGTAGAGCTCCAATAACGGCAGCAATTTACGCCACAAATCAGCGTTCTTCTTGTCCTTAAACCCTTTCTGAACCCAATTTTGCAACCATCCTTTGTTAATCGCATCCACAACGTATTTACTATCGCTCACCACTTGGACGTGGTACTCTGTTGATTTTAGCGCCTGCAAGCCCTTGATCACAGCCAACAACTCCATACGATTATTCGTGGTTCGTGCAAAACCGCCGCTCAACTCCTTCTGATGACCCGAGCTGCTCTCCATGACCACGCCATAACCGCCTGGTCCAGGGTTGCCGCTTGCCGCGCCATCTGTATAAATAATCACCTTCATCGTTGTTCGCTTTGCTGTGCCATCCAAGATTCTATGGTCGGACCAAAATACTCCAGCTCCAACTCGCGCACCTTCTCCTCAATGGAGTGAGGCGCCTCTCCAGGAGTTATTTCTACCTGGTATTGCGCGACGATAGTTCCCTCGTCGTATTGCTCGTTAACAATGTGAATGGTAATTCCTGTGACCGATTCTCCCGCAGTGCTCACCGCCTCGTGCACATATCTACCGTACATCCCCTTGCCGCCAAATTTCGGAAGCAACGAGGGATGAATATTGAATATTCTCCCATTAAAGGCACGAGTCCAATTCACCGGAATCCTCCTCAAATAACCTGCCAACAAAATAATGTCGGCACTTGACTCCAAAAGCAATAGAATTTCATCACTCTCAGTCTTTGGATTAAAGCTTTTGCATGCAACTCCAAGTCTTTCAGCGCGTTCGATTACCCCCGCTTGTGGGTTGTTCGTAACTAATATTTCTACGCGGCCCCACGGACTCTGGGTAAAATGCTCGATCAACGCCTGGGCGTTACTTCCTGATCCTGAGGCTAATATGGCGATCTTAAGCATGTGTTTCATACCTTATTTAGGCAAATTTACCACCTAATTCTTGGGGGTTAGGATATGGGAAGTTTTTATTTTCTTTGTGCCGATTATTTAAACCTTTTTAATCATGTCTGATATTTCAGCTAAAGTAACCGCGATCATCGTTGACAAACTAGGTGTTGACGAAAACGAAGTAAACGCAGAAGCAAGCTTTACTAACGACCTTGGTGCCGATTCTTTGGATACCGTTGAGTTAATCATGGAGTTCGAAAAAGAGTTCGACATCCAGATCCCAGACGATCAAGCAGAGAACATTGGAACTGTTGGCCAAGCTATTTCGTACATCGAAGAAGCTCTTG
>DMCR01000039.1:7762-9939 GCA_003445735.1 Cryomorphaceae bacterium | reverse complement strand
GATAATTTGAAGGTTGTAGAGAACTTCACATTTGAGGCTCCGAAAACGAAGAGCTTAATGGATGTATTGGCTGCATTGGGATTGGACAAGAAAAAATCCCTTTTCATCATTGATGATTACAATAAAAACCTATATTTGTCATCCCGCAATTTGGCGGGGGTTAAAGTTGTAAATGCTTCAGAATTAAGTACTTATGAAATAATGAACGCTTCAGAAGTGGTTCTTTCAGAAGGTGCAGTTGAAAAACTTACAGCGATTTTAAGCTAAGAGCAATGGATATTTTAATTAAACCCATCATTACAGAGAAAGCAACCGCGCAAAGCGAAGATCATAATGTCTATGCTTTTGAGGTAGCTCGTTCTGCTAACAAGGTGGAAATAAAAAAGGCCGTAGAATCATTCTACGGTGTTAATGTAGAAAGTGTTCGCACTGCTGTCGTTCCTGCAAAATTCCAGACGAAGTATACTAAGTCTGGTTTAGTAAGAGGACGCAAATCAGCGTATAAAAAGGCGTTGGTTAAAGTAGCAGGTGGGGAGAACATTGATTTATACGGTAATATCTAATAATAATGGGTGTTAAGAAATTAAAACCAATTACTCCCGGTCAGCGTTTCCGCGTGGTCAACGACTTTGAGCAAGTCACGGCAGCGAAACCAGAGAAGAGCCTTGTAAAAGGTAAGACCAAGAGTGGTGGTCGTAACAATAGCGGACGTATGACAATGCGTTACGTTGGTGGTGGCCATAAGCAAAAAGTACGTGCAGTCGATTTCAAACGCGATAAGTTTGGCATCCCTGCATCAGTAAAATCTATTGAATACGATCCCCTTCGTTCAGCGTATCTCATGTTGTTGGTGTATGCTGACGGTGAGAAGCGTTACTCAGTGGCTGTAAATGGTGTTAAAGTTGGTGATTCACTAGTTAGCGGTCAAGGCGCTGCTCCAGAAGTAGGTAACGCATTATACCTCGCTGATATCCCACTTGGTACTATCATTTCTAATATCGAGATGCGTCCAGGTCAAGGTGCTATCATCGCACGTTCTGCTGGAACGTTTGCTCAATTGTTGGCTCGAGAAGGTAAGTATGCTATAATCAAGTTGCCTTCAGGAGAGACTCGTATGATTTTGACTACTTGTATGGCAACGATCGGTACTGTGAGTAACTCTGAGCACATGCTTCAAGTCAGCGGTAAAGCTGGTCGTAGCAGATGGCAAGGTCGTCGTCCGAGAGTACGTGGTGTAGTTATGAATCCAGTTGATCACCCAATGGGCGGTGGTGAAGGTCGTGCATCAGGCGGTCACCCGCGTTCACGCAACGGTATTCCAGCTAAAGGTTATAAGACTCGTGCGCCAAAGAAGGCTACGAACAAGTATATCATCGAACGTAGAAAGAAATAATCTGAAAGTATATGGCACGTTCGCTTAAAAAAGGTCCTTACATCCACTACAAACTTGAAAAGAAAGTTTTGGCTAATGTGGAAAGTGGTAAGACAACAGTGATCAAGACTTGGTCACGTGCGTCAATGATTTCACCAGATTTTGTCGGTCAGACTATCGGTGTACACAATGGAAAAACATTCGTTCCTGTGTATGTTACTGAGAACATGGTTGGTCACAAACTCGGTGAATTTTCTCCAACCCGTAACTTCCGCGGTCACGGTAAGGATAAAAAGAAATAAATAAGAGATGGGAGCTAGAAAGAAACAAGCAGCTGATGCGCTTAAGGCAGCGAAGAAAGCTATCGCAATCGCTAAGCTTAACGATTGTCCCACTTCTCCACGTAAGATGCGTCTTGTTGCGGATCAAATTCGTGGTGTAGAAGTAGAGAAGGCATTGGCCATCCTAAAATACAGCCCGAAGGAAGCTTCTAGCCGTTTGGAGAAATTATTGCTGAGCGCTTTGGCGAATTGGCAAGCTAAAAACGAAGAAGCAAACCTAGAAGAGGCGGGTTTGATAGTTAAAGAAATCAGTGTTGACAGCGGACGTATGCTAAAGCGTATTCAAGCCGCTCCTCAGGGTCGTGCGCACCGTATCCGCAAGCGTAGCAACCATGTGACATTGATTATAGGAAGTAAAGAATTTTAAGAAAGGGAAGAATGGGACAAAAAACCAACCCTATTGGCAATAGACTGGGTATCATCCGTGGCTGGGATAGTCAGTGGTATGGTGGTCGTAAGTACGG
>DMCR01000039.1:2900-7381 GCA_003445735.1 Cryomorphaceae bacterium | reverse complement strand
CAAAGGCTAGCATCAGCCGAATCATTATTGAACGCACTTTACGTTTGGTAACGATTACCATCACGACAGCTCGTCCAGGTGTGATTATCGGTAAAGGTGGTCAAGAGGTGGATAAGTTGAAAGAAGAGTTGAAAAAACTCACTGGCAAGGAAGTTCAGATCAATATCTACGAGATTAAGCGTCCAGAGTTGGATGCAAAACTTGTAGCTGATTCAATTGCTCGTCAGATCGAGGGTCGTGTAAGCCACCGTCGTGCCATTAAGATGGCTATTTCAGCTGCGATGCGCATGGGTTCAGAAGGTATTAAAGTCATGATCTCAGGTCGTGTAAATGGCGCGGAGATGGCACGTTCAGAAATGTATAAAGATGGTCGTACACCATTGAGTACCTTCCGTGCAGATATCGATTACCATTTGAGCGAAGCACACACTACTTATGGCCGTTTAGGTATTAAGGTGTGGATTATGAAAGGTGAAGTATATGGTAAGCGCGACTTGAGCAACCAACTTGGCAGTACTAAGAGTGGAGCAAAAGGTGGTCGTGGTAAGCGCAACCGTAAATAACAAAGAAGAGATGTTACAGCCAAAACGCACAAAGCATAGAAAAGTCTTCAAGGGCAGGATGAAAGGTGTTTCACAACGTGGCGCACAACTCACTTACGGAGCTTATGGACTTAAATCATTGGATTCTAAATGGATCACAGCGCGTCAAATTGAAGCAGCTCGTATCGCGGCAACCCGTTACATGAAGCGTGAGGGTCAGATGTGGATTCGCATTTTCCCGGATAAGCCAATCACGAAGAAGCCACTAGAGGTACGTATGGGTAAAGGTAAAGGTGGTGTAGAGTACTACGCTGCAGTTGTTAAGCCAGGTCGTATCATGTTTGAGATGGACGGTATTCCACTAGAAGTAGCACAAGAGGCATTGCGTCTTGCAGCTCAAAAGCTTCCAGTTCGTACCAAGTTCGTAATCCGTAGAGATCTGCAAGAGTAAAAGTCATGAAGTATACACAAATTAAAGAGTTGACTGCTGCTGAGTTGGCAGAGCGTTTGGCTGAAGAAAAAGCCAACTACACGAATATGAAATTAGCTCATGCATTGAGTCCAGTAGAGAATCCAATGCAGATTCGTGAGGCTAGAAAAACAATTGCTCGTTTGAGCACTGAATTGAGTACTCGCTCAGAAGAATAAGAGTATCATGGAAAAAACAAGAAACTTGCGTAAAGAACGTATCGGCGTAGTATCGAGCAACAAGATGAATAAGTCTGTTGTCGTTAGCGTTGAGCGTAAAGTAAAGCACCCTAAATACGGAAAGTTTGTAAAGTTCACGAGCAAATTCCATGCTCATGATGAGACTAACGATTGTAACGAAGGTGATACAGTAAGAATTATGGAAACCCGTCCACTTTCTAAGTCTAAAAACTGGAGAGTTGTAGAGGTTGTTGAAAGAGCTAAGTAATCATGGTACAGACAGAATCAAGATTAAGAGTCGCTGATAACACTGGAGCCAAAGAAGTTTTGGTAATCCGTGTGTTGGGCGGTACCAAAAGGAGATACGCTAGCGTAGGAGATAAGATTGTTGTAACAGTTAAGGAGGCCACGCCTGCTGGGAACGTTAAGAAAGGACAAGTATCGACTGCTGTAGTAGTACGTGTGAAAAAAGAAGTGCGTCGTCCAGATGGATCATACATTCGTTTTGATGATAATGCTTGTGTATTGTTAAATACCACTGGTGAAATGAGAGGAACTCGTGTATTTGGTCCTGTTGCGCGTGAACTGCGTGACAAGCAGTACATGAAGATTGTATCTCTTGCACCTGAGGTACTTTAATCTTAAACGATAATCGATTAAGATGGGAAAGCTTAAAATTAAAAAGGGAGATAACGTAAAGATATTGGCCGGAACTAGCAAAGGCGAAGTAGGCCGTATCGTTCGCGTTATTCCTAAGATGAACCGCGTCGTTGTGGAAGGTGTGAACATGATAAAGAAACACCAAAAGCCTAGCGCTGCTAATCCACAAGGTGGTATTGCAGAGATGGAAGCTCCAATTCACATTTCAAATGTTGCATTGGTAGATCCTTCTTCAAACGAAGCAACACGTGTAGGCAGAAAAGTGGACGATAACGGTAACATTGTACGTTACGCTAAAAAATCCGGTGAGGTATTATCATAATGAATATGACACCCAGACTTAAAATAAAGTACAGCGAAGAAATCGTGCCTAAGTTGAAAGAAGAATTCAACTACGCTAACATTATGATGGTTCCAAAATTGGAGAAAATCGTTGTGAGTCAAGGTATTGGAGCTGCTGTAGCAGATAAGAAATTAGTAGACCAGGCAATTGCAGAGATGTCAACCATCACCGGACAGAAAGCGGTACCTACTAAATCTAAGAAAGACGTGAGTAACTTCAAGTTGCGTAAAGGTATGCCAATTGGCGCTCGCGTAACCTTAAGAGGCGAGCGCATGTACGAATTCTTAGATCGTTTGGCAAGTGCTTCATTGCCACGTATCCGCGATTTCCAGGGCATTAAAGCTTCAGGATTCGATGGACGTGGTAATTACACTTTTGGTATTACTGAGCAAATCATTTTCCCTGAAATCGATATCGATAAGGTAAATCGTATATCAGGTATGGATATCACATTCGTTACCTCGGCTCCCACTGATAAGGAAGCCAAGGCATTGTTAACCGCATTTGGTTTACCATTTAAAAAGTAAGATACGATGGCAAAAGAATCAATGAAGGCCCGTGAGGTCAAGCGCGCGAAACTCGCAGCCAAGTATGCCGCAAAGCGTGAAGCTTTGAAAGCAGCTGGCGATTATGAAGGCTTGCAAAAGCTTCCTAAGAACGCTTCACCTGTGCGTGGTAGAAACCGTTGTAAGTTGACAGGTCGTCCTCGTGGCTATATGCGTCAATTTGGAATCTCTCGTGTAACATTCCGTGAAATGGCCAACCAAGGTTTAATTCCAGGGGTGAAGAAAGCGAGCTGGTAATTTTATAATAAGTAGTATGTATACAGATCCAATTGCTGATTTCCTAACGCGTATTAGAAACGGTCAAAGTGCTGGCTTACGCGTAGTCGAAATTCCTTCAAGCAAAACGAAGGTTGCCATTTCCGAAATTTTGAAAGATCAGGGATTCATCCATGATTATAAAGTTGAAGATGTAGCGCCACAAAATGTATTGAAGGTTGCATTGAAATACGATAAGTTGACCAAGGTTCCTGCTATCCGCGAAATCAAGCGTATTAGTAAGCCAGGTCTTCGTCAGTATAAGTCAAGTGATGATATCCCAAGGGTGAAGAACGGTTTGGGTATCGCAGTAGTAAGTACTTCAAAAGGAGTAATGACTGATAAGCAAGCCCGCAAAGACAACGTTGGGGGTGAGGTTATTTGTACAGTCAGCTAATAATATTAATATGTCTAGAATAGGTCAAGCCCCAATTGCCGTGCCTGCAGGCGTAGAAGTTGTCATCAATGGTGATAGCGTTACTGTAAAAGGTAAATTGGGTGAATTAACTCAAGTTTTGGAAAGCGGTATTACCGCTAAGTTGGAAGATGGCATCATTACAGTTGAGCGTCCTTCTGAAGCCAAAGAGCACAAAGCTAAACATGGATTGTACCGTGCATTAATCAATAATATGGTGGTAGGTGTGAGCGAAGGCTTTTCACACACATTGGAATTGATCGGTGTTGGTTACCGTGCTAGCAACCAAGGTCAAGTATTAGACTTGTCTTTGGGGTACTCTCATAACTTTTTATTCTCAATTCCTAGTGAAGTGAAAGTTGAGACTACCATGGAAAAAGGTAAGGCTCCAACTGTAACGCTAACATGTCATGATAAGCAACTGTTGGGTGCCATTACTGCAAAGATTCGCTCACTTCGTAAACCTGAACCGTACAAAGGAAAAGGTGTGAAATTCAAGGGTGAAGTAATTCGTAGAAAAGCAGGTAAATCTGCAGCTAAACAATAGATAAGAGATGGCATTAACTAAAGCAGAAAGAAGACTTCGTATTCGTAGAAGAATTCGTAAGGTAGTTACCGGTACAGCACAAAAGCCTCGTCTATCTGTATTCAGAAGTAACAAGGAAATTTACGCTCAATTGATTGACGATATTAATCAAACCACATTGTTGTCTTACTCTTCACGCAGCAAAGAGATGGAAGGTACAACTGGCACAAAGAGCGATAAGAGCTATCAAGTAGGTCAAGGCCTAGCAAAATTGGCAGCTGAAAAAGGTATCACTGAAGTTTGTTTCGACCGTGGTGGATACTTGTACCACGGACGTGTTAAACAATTAGCTGAAGGCGCCCGTGAAGGCGGCCTGAAATTCTAAAATGGCGAATACAATGCACAACGCACGAAAAGTAAAGCCTACGGGTATTGAATTGGTAGATCGCTTGGTAGCGGTAAACCGTGTAACCAAGGTAAATAAGGGTGGTCGTACCTTCAGTTTCTCTGCAATTGTTGTTGTAGG
>DMCR01000039.1:0-2574 GCA_003445735.1 Cryomorphaceae bacterium | reverse complement strand
GATGAGAAAGGTACTGCTGGTTACGGAACAGGAAAATCTAAAGAAGTAAGCGAAGCTATTGCTAAGGCTGTAGAAGATGCTAAGAAGAACTTGTACCGTTTCCCATTGGTAAAGTCAACTATTCCTCACGAAGAGAACGGCAAGTTCGCTGGATCTCGTGTTTTCTTGAGGCCTGCGTCAAGTGGTACCGGAGTAATCGCCGGTGGTGCTATGCGTGCTGTTCTTGAGAGTGTTGGGGTACATGACGTACTTGCCAAAAGTAAAGGATCTTCAAATCCACAAAATGTAGTCAAAGCAACATTTGACGCATTGGGTAAGATGCGCGATGCTAAAGCAGTTGCAAAAACTCGTGGTATTTCTGTGGATAAAGTGTTCAACGGTTAAATATTGAGCAATGGGGAAAATTAAGATTACACAGAAGCGTAGCGTAATTAATCGTCCAGCTCGTCAAAAAGCGACTATGGATGCCTTGGGTTTGCGTAAAATGAATGCATCAATAGAGGTTGAGGCAACTCCTCAAGTTCTTGGTATGGTGCGTAAGGTGAGTCACCTTGTAGAAGTTGTAGAACTTAAATAACAATAGATAAAATGGATTTATCAAATCTCAAACCTGCGAAGGGTTCTACCCACAGCCGTAAGCGAGTAGGTAGGGGTGAAGGCTCCGGACGCGGAGGTACCTCTACGCGTGGTCACAAGGGTGCACAGTCGCGTTCTGGTTACAGCCGTAAAATCGGTTTTGAAGGTGGTCAAATGCCCCTTCAGCGTCGTGTTCCAAAGTTCGGATTCACGAATCCAAACCGTGTTGAATACAAGGGTATCAACTTGGACACTATCCAAGCTCTTGTGGATGCTAAAAAAGTAAAAGCTACAATCACTCTCGAAGATTTCGTGAACAATGGATTGGTTAGCAAGAAGGAGTTGGTTAAGATTCTAGGTCGTGGTGAATTGACTGCGAAAGTTTCTGTTACGGCTCACGCGTTTAGTAAATCAGCAATCGCCGCCATTGAAGCTCAAGGCGGTAAAGCTACGACACTATAATCGCAATGAAAAGATTCGTAGAGACCATAAAAAATATCTGGGGTATCGAAGAGTTAAAGGATAAAATCCTAACTACTCTTGGATTGCTATTGATATATAGAATTGGTTCGACGGTTCTGCTTCCTGGTGTAGATCCAGATAGTTTGACCCAGCTTCAGGCACAAACTTCTGAGGGTCTTCTTGGTGTACTTAATGCCTTTACGGGTGGAGCGTTTTCTCGCGCCTCCGTCATGGCCTTGGGTATTATGCCTTACATCTCTGCTTCCATCATCATTCAATTGATGGGAATGGCGGTACCTGCCGTTCAAAAAATGCAGAAAGATGGAGAAAGCGGTCGTCGTAAATTGAATCAAATTACACGTTACCTGACTATCTTAATTGCTGGTGTTCAAGCGCCATCATACCTTGCAAACTTGAGTGCTCAAGGTGTTGAACTTACTATTAGTCCAGGAACCTTCTGGTTTTTAGCGTGGGTAACTCTCACTACCGGTACTATTTTCGCAATGTGGTTGGGTGAGCGCATTACCGATAAAGGTATTGGTAATGGTATTTCATTACTTATTACGGTAGGTATCATTGCTACGCTTCCTCAGGCCTTCTTCCAAGAGATGTCATCTCAGGTTAATCAAGGTGCTGGTTGGGTAGCCTTTATAATTGAATTGTTTGCTCTGTTCGTAATCACGATGTTCTGTGTGGCGTTGACCCAAGCTGTTCGTCGGATTCCAGTACAATACGCCAAGCAAGTTGCGGCAGGTGGTCGTATGGCAGGTACTCCCACTTCTCGTCAATATATACCGCTAAAGGTAAATGCTTCTGGTGTGATGCCAATCATATTCGCCCAAGCAATCATGTTCATTCCAATTACTGTATTGACCGGTATTGGAGCTGATGGCGAAGGTGCAAGCTGGATGATTACTGTTTTTGGAAACATCCAAGGATTCTGGTACAACTTTACATTCGCTGTATTGATTATCGTTTTTACATATTTCTACACAGCGATTCAAGTGAACACTAATAATATCGCTGATGATCTAAAGAGAAACGGTGGTTTTGTTCCTGGTATTAAGCCAGGAGCTCCAACTGCCGAGTTTTTAGATACAGCGTTAAGTAGAATCACATTCCCTGGTTCATTGTTACTAGCAGCAGTTGCAATTCTTCCTGCATTGGCGATGGTTATTGGTTTGAATACTCAATGGGCATACTTTTACGGCGGTACGTCGCTGTTGATTACCGTTGCTGTTATTTTGGATACACTACAGCAAGTCGAAAGTTACTTGTTGAATAGACACTATGATGGACTGATGAAGTCTGGTAAGTTGAGAGGTAGAAACGCACAAAGTACTTTTAGTTAATATGGCTAAACAAAGCGCAATAGAACAAGATGGTACAGTAACGGAAGCATTGTCAAATGCTATGTTCCGTGTGGAGCTTGAAAACGGTCATGTTGTTACAGCGCATATCTCAGGAAAAATGAGAATGCACTATATCAAGCTTCTACCTGGAGATAAAGTAAAACTAGAAATGAGTCCTTATGAT
>DMCR01000188.1:9500-23668 GCA_003445735.1 Cryomorphaceae bacterium | reverse complement strand
TTCCAAGACTGATCATCGACAATGACCGCTTCAATAAGACCACTGGCCTCGAAACCTCCAGGGGCGTTTTTCCATACTTGGGCAAAGACTTCATCTCGTCTGGCATCTAGGACAGAGATACAATAATTGGACTCAAAAGAACTGAAATTAAAGCACCCTAAGGCAGGAACGGCGTACATGGGAATATTCAACGCAAAGGCCAAGCCTTTGGCTGCACTACTTCCTATTCTCAAACCGGTATATGAGCCTGGACCTTCGCCAACGATAATGCCCGATAAGTCTTTTGGAGTCGCCCCGTATTTATGCAGCAGCTCCTTAATCATGACATGCAAACGTTCGCCGTGCACGAATCTATCGCCTCGTTCATCGTTTGCACCAAGCAGCATAGCGTCTTTGAATAGAGCAATGCTGCAGTTTTTAGTAGATGTCTCAATGCCGAGGAGCATGCGTTTATTTTTTCTCTTTGATGCTGGCGCCTTTAAGCAGGTTCTTGCTAACGGCGCTGTAAGGACCGGTGATGATTTTAGTCGAATCTTTCAAACCGCTCACCGTGATGTACTCATCATCTTGGATACCGCTTTTTACGACCGTCAAACCAGCCTTGGTACCTTCTGGCAAGAAAACAACTTCGAATTTTTCGTTGGCATCCGTCATGGCCTCATCTATCAATCGAGCTTTTTCTGTGGTATCCTTACGTACAGCTACAGCTTGGATTGGTACGACCAAGGCATCTTTAACCTTGTTGGTCATGATGTCCACCGTTGCAGTCATTCCAGGGCGGAACGGATGTGAACCGTATTGCTCTTTCAAGCCTTCGTAAGATTCATTAAGCACACGAATTTTCACTTCAAAGTTCGTGACTTGGTCTGCTGAAGCACCGAGGGCTAGTTTAGCACTATTTGCAATCTCGCTCACTACCCCAAGAAAGTTCTCGCCCAAGAATGCGTCAATCTCGATGTTGGTCGTATCGCCCATGGTTACTTTAACGATATCGTTTTCATTAACCTCGACCAATACCTCCATAGCATTGAGGTTGGCAATGCGCAACATTTCTGTACCTGTCATGGTAGCTGTTCCTACCACGCGCTCACCTAGTTCTACATCTAATTGACTTACAGTACCTGTTATAGGCGCGATAATGGTCGTTCGCTTTAGATTCTTGTATGCTTCGTCCAAGTTAGCTTCAGCACTCTGTAACTGGTAGCGCGATGCTTGCTCCTGCAGCTCAGATACAGAGATAGCGCGTTGTGCCGCATCAAATTCCTGCTCTGAGATGGCTCCTTTTTCGAAAAGAATCTGGTTACGCTTCCATAACTTTTCAGCTTCCACTAACGCGGCACGGCTTTGTGCCAAGGCAGATTTCGCGCTATTTACAGCCGCACGTGCGCGGGTTATAGCGCTTTCATAAATATCAGGATTAATGCGAACGAGCACATCCCCCTCTTCTACTTGTTGGCCTTCCACCACATTTACTTCGATGATTTCGCCGCTAACCTCTGGGCTCATTTTTACCTCGACTTCCGGTTGAATCTTTCCGCTGGCTGTCACAGTTTCTATGACCATACGTTTGTGGGCATATCCTATTTCAACTACAATGGTGTTGATGTTTCCACCTATCCAACCTTTTTTCTTGGCTAGAATCAATCCTCCGATCAAAATGACCGCAAGGGGAACCCAAATTTTATAATTGATTTTCATGAGCTGGAATTATAAGGTGATTTGATTGAACAAGTAAAATTCAAGGACTTTTACCTTGAATAGGTAATCAAACTTGGATTGAATCTCACGGCTCTTTGCCGCAAGGAATTGGTTTTTACTCAAGCTAAAGTCAAAAGCGCTAATGGTACCGATTTCAAAGTTCACCTCTGCGTTTTCCAAAGCTTCTTCAGAAGCTTTTGCTGAAATCTTCGATGCTTCATAAATGGCTAGAGCTCCCTTGGCATCTAGATAGGCACGCTCGATAGTTTGACTCACATTGAGTTCGGCTTGAGCTTGATCTATAAGTGCATTATCTAACTGTATTTTTGCCCGCTGCACTGCACTGTGCGTTAACCCGCCATTAAATAATGGAATTTGGACCCCAACCCCGAGGAATTGGTTGCGGTTGTCTATAAGCTGATTTGCCAACGTATAGGCCGTTTGACTGTTTAGGTTAGGGACATTAATTTCTTGCGGAACCTGATCAATGGATCCCGTCAATGGGTTTTCAACTAAGGTGTAGGTCGTCAAGCTGTAATACTCCGTGAAATAGGGCAAACCTTGTACGTAGTTGGAATTCAGCTGAGCCGAGAACGCTACCAAAGGAATACGTCCGGTTTGGGCGAGTTTAACACCATAGTTGGCACTACTTACATTGGAAGTAGCCATTTGAACAGAGGGCTGTTTCTCCACTGCGCTTTCCAAGAGATCCTCGCGGTTGTACCCAGACATGGCCGCAGCGGTAAGATCTACTTCAGGAACGAGGATGTTGAATTCTTCAAATGGTGTATCCAATTGTAACATCTGGTACAACATCAGTTTGCTCAATAGCAAAGTATTTTCCGCACTAATTGTGTTGCCTTCATCCGTTTTTACTTGGGCAAGACTTTGTAAGTAGTTATCCTTTGAAATGGCCCCATTCTCGAATAGAATTTCCGTGCGTTTCAAGCTTTGCGCCGATGCATCAAGCTGGCCTTCTGCTACCTCGAGCAACTGCTGGTTCACCAAAATCTGTAGGTAAGAAGAGGTAATATTTAAGTACACATTATTGGCCAATTCCATTTGCTGGTACATCGCCGCCATAGCGTTCATACGTGCTTGTTGGAGTTGGTACAAATTTCTCCCTCCATTAAATAGGGTCCAATTACTTGATGCTGTTGAACCCAACGTCTGACGTGAACCCGGCTGACGGGTGTTCGTAATAGGATCAATAGTCAAACCAAAATTCCAATAATACCCTCCATTGAGATTTAGCGTAGGCAAAAAGGCTAACTTACTTTGATCTTCATTAATCTCAGCGAGCAGCATGTTGTTCTTTCCTCTTTGAATATCCAAATTATTGGCCTCCGCATGCTCAATACAATCACTTAGTGACCAAGTTTCTTGCGCATTCAATTGAATAGCACCTATTAGCAAAAAGAAAGACAGGAATTTTTTCATCATCTAAGGGTTGGCGGTCTACCCGAAGATACGACCTATTTCGCGGCTTTTTTAGCGCGGTATAAACGGTACGCAATACCGCTAATGATCAAATATGGAAACAACATCAGATACAAGATTCCATAGTTCAATCCAGCACCAAAACCACCATCATTCGCAGATTCAGCCACTGCTTTACACATGCTGCACTGTGCATCCGAAACAAATGGGATGGCGAGAAGGAAAAGTAGGATTAGGAATAATTTACGCATCAATAGTAAGGTTGCATGAATAGATACACCATGACACCCGTTGAAGCGACATACAACCACACCGGGTAAGCGAATTTTACCACTTTCTTATGGCGGTCAATGTTATTCGTCCATCCACGGTAGATGCTGAGCAATGCCAATGGAATTACAGGTACACTCAGAATAATGTGCGAGATCAAGACAATAAAATACACTGTACGAATGGCACCTTCACCTCCAAATCGAGCGCTCTCATGCGTCATGTGGTAAATGACGTAAGAAATCAAAAAGACGCTACTCAATACAAATGCTGAAAGCATGAATGTTCGGTGAATACTGATCTTTTTACTTTTTATGGCAATACCCGCAAAAACCAATAAAACAAATGTGCTCCCGTTCAACACTGCGTGGAACAATGGCAGGCTGCTGAGTTGACTATTTTCTTCAATACCCATGGCCGCCTTCCATGAAGCTGGCATGATCATCAATAATGCCACAGCCACAGGAATAAGAATACTCACAATAGTGATAGTTCTCATGATTGTTTTTTCCGAGTTTGTATTACTCATCTTTTGCGTTGTGTTTGTCGCGTTCGTATTCCGCGATTAATACCTTGATATCGTCCTCGAGATTATTGAGTTGGGTTACCTCTAGAACATCATAAGAACCTACAATGTTTCCAAGATCATCACTGCGACTTCTAATGTGACCGTCCCAGTCTACCAAAACAACACTTGTGCTATGCAAAAATCCACCCTCTGCCGTTTGGTCTTCGAAGGCATTCAAATAGACCCCTATGGCCAATTCATATATAGCTTCTTGATTACCCGTAAGAAAGGTCCATTTCGAGGTACTATAATTACGCTCTTGTTGGTACTGCTTGAGTTTAACCGGTGTGTCCTTTGTTGGATCGACGGTGATACTGACCAATTTGAATTGGTCATACCCCTTAAACCTCTTCTCAATTTCGTTTAAATGGAAATTCATCGCAGGACAGATCGTAGGACAAGTTGCGAAGAAGAAACTCAACACATAGATACTGGAATCCAAGGATGCGCGACTCACAACATTACTATCAACATCGTATAACTCGAAGTTTGGAATTCGATAAGCGACCGTATCCAGTGTGCCATCTACTTCCACTACTTCTTCTGGACCTACGTAATCAAGCGTTTGGAAAAATACCTCACTCTGGCCGTAGACAAAAAAGAGATAAAGCAACGCGGGCAGTACTAATACACTAATTAGTACTGCCCGGTTAAATAGGGATTTATTCACCATTACTGAAACAAGTATGAACCTTCAGAGAGCAAGATAAAAGTCAAATACGGTATGAGAATCAATGTAGGCAAGTACAAGGAGTACTTCATTGCCTTGTTCTCAAACTTCACATGCATAAACACCTGTACGATGTATGCAGCTTTAAAAACGGTAAGGATGATAAAGACGTAATTCAAAATCGAAGTACCAGCAACCTGGGTCAACATAAATTCCGGCTTGATAATACCCAACGCTACTTCAACAGTAGTGACGATCAAAAGAATCCAGAATACTTTCCAAATCCACCAAGTTCCATTGTGTTCTGCCATGACGGTATGTTTTAGACGAGATAGAAGAATGTAAATACGAATACCCAAACAAGGTCAACGAAGTGCCAGTACAAACCAACCTTCTCCACCATGCGGTAATGTCCTCTACGCTCGTAAGTGCCTAGAAGAATATTATAGAAAATCACAAAGTTAATTACTACTCCAGAGAATACATGGAAACCGTGGAAGCCTGTAATGAAGAAAAAGAAGTTTGCGAACTGCTTGCGACCGTACTCGTTGTGGGTCATATTCGCACCTTGCACGATATCACCTTCCTCCAAGAAATTTACTGAAGCTACATGGTCAAATTTTTTACCCGCCTTACCTGGCTCTTGTAAGTAGTATGTCGTGTTGGCTTTTAATGCGCTCAGCACCTCTTCTTTCGTGAAAGTTTCTCCGTGATTACTGGCATGACCATTTTCCATGCCATGTACCAGTTGGCTGAAGCTTAGACGCTCACCTTCCTCGCTATACACGTGGAGGATCTCAGCGTGATCCGTTTCAATGGCACCGCTATCACCTGAAATGAAGTGGTACCACTCCCAAGCTTGAGAACCAACGAAGATTAAACCTCCGATAATGGTTAATAGCATCCAGTTTGTTACTGCTCCACGTTTCATTTTTTCACCTGCATTTACCGCCAATACCATAGTTACAGAAGACATGATCAAAATGAATGTCATCAATGCAACGTATAGCAATGGTTGGTCGCCTTCGATACCTGGGAAGTGTGTAAATACATTCTCAGCTATTGGCCAAGTTTTTTCATACTTGAAACGCATCAAACCATAAGCAGTCAAAAATCCAGAGAAGGTTAATGCATCCGAAAGCAAGAAGAACCACATCATTAGCTTTCCATAGCGAGCACCTAGAGGCCTTGAGGCGCCTCCCCAGTGATTTTCTTCCTTCGTCATTTCAGCGGTCGATGCCATAATGGATAGTTTTCAAAGTTTGAGCAAATTTAACGCATAACGCTTAAAAAGACATACAAATACACCCACAATAGGTCCACAAAATGCCAATAAATAGCAGTGAGGTCTACACCATGGTAATTCTTTACAGTATAACGACCTCGTAATGAGCGGATAAGTGTTCTAATTAAAGCTGCGATTCCACCCAAAACGTGTGCTGCATGGAAGATGAAAATCGCATACACCCAAGAGCCTGAAGGATGCGATTGCGCCCCTGCAAAAATGATGTTCTCCGCCATTAATTGGCCCCATGCCTCTGCTTGTAACCACATAAAGAGGAGCCCTAAAATCAACACTGCGGCCAATGCAGGCGTTAGGGTTTTTGTATTTCCATTGCTAAAGGCTCGCTTGCCCCACCAAAATATCGCCGATGATAACAGCATAACTATGGTGCTGTACATGAAGGCTGGCGGCAAAGCAAAGGTGATCCATTGCTCATTGGCGACCAAGGTAGTTCGACTCACGACGTATCCTGAAGTCATGCCCGCAAAGGCCATAATGATGCTACCAATACCTATCCACAGTAGCGGCTTTGAAGCTCTCTTTCTCTGTTGTTGAAGCGTTTCCATTAAATAAATCGGTCAATCATATAAATAATTTGCATTCCAGTGAGATAACCAATGCTACTAAACATTAGTTTTCTCGCCACCTTATCTTCTCCGTCATTAAGCAGAGCAAAAGATTGACGTAACACCCACAGTCCAAGCGCACCGACCAATACAGCACCTACTGGCGACAGTGTTAATTCACCGGTAATACCGAAGGCTGGTAATACCCCAACAGCTACCATCCAAAGAGTATAGACAACGATGAATAGTTGTGAACTGCGGTCCTTATATCGAGAAGGAAGTAGGTAATAGCCTGCTTTAGCATAATCGTCATAAGAAAACCATGCGATGGCCCAGAAATGAGGGAATTGCCAGAAAAATTGCTGTGCAAAAAGCGTACCCGTTTCAATATCAAAATCATTTCGAGCGGCTACCCAACCAAGCATATACGGGATGGCTCCTGGGAAGGCTCCTACGAATACCGCCATGGGGGTTCTGGCCTTTAATGGTGTGTAAACCAACGCATACATTATGACACTCAATGCTCCAAAATACGCAGTCATTGGATTGATGTAGTACAAGGCACTTAGGCCTATCAGCAACAACAACATTGAAAACATGCAAGCCTGGCGCATACTCAATGTACCCAATGGTAATGGACGATTCCTCGTGCGCTTCATTAATGCATCGCGGTCTTTTTCATACATCTGGTTCAACGCATTAGAAGCAGCAACCACGGTGATTCCACCTATGATTAGGAGAATGAAGTGGGTCCAATTAAATGACGTAAAACCAAGAATGTAGCCGGCCACCGAAGAAAACACCACCGAAGTGCTCAAGCGAAGTTTGCTGAGGCGAATAACTTCCTTTATGAAGGAAATCTCAACAGATGTGGTGAGTGTTTTAGGGGACATCATGAGGTGTAAAGATAGTACCTGAAAAGGGAATCAGTAAGCACTAAAGCACGATAAAATGTGGGTTCAATAAATTCTCTTTGTTGTACTTCAACGGAGTGCGCATATCCTTAGTGACCATTTGGAAACCAGCGGCTTCAACCACTGCCTGTCCTGCTGCCGTATCCCATTCCATAGTAGGTGCAAAACGTGGATATATATCTGCCAAACCTTCAGCAACCATACACATTTTTAAACTCGAACCTTTACTCATGATTTCCACGGTTCCGTGCTCTTTACGGTATTGCTCTAAGAAATCTGAGGTCTCCTGGTTCATGTGTGATCTGGAACCCACGGCTGTAAAAGGTCGATCCATAGCCACTGGTAACACCGTACCTCCATCAAGGTCGCTCCGACTCAGTGTAACGCCGGCATCGAAGTGATATTTCTTTGATCCTTGACCCACGACACCTAAATACAATTCGCTAGTTACCGGAACATATACCGCCCCTAAGACTGGACTGCCATCCTGCACTAATGCTATATTCACAGTGAACTCTCCATTGCGCTTGATAAATTCTTTTGTTCCGTCTAAGGGGTCGACAATCCACATGGTGCTAATGTCCTTGCGGTCGGTGTATTTCATATGCTTACCTTCTTCACTCAACGCCCAGTAGCTTGTCTTGCTCAAGTGCTCCATGATGGCTGCGTTGCTTTTCAAATCCGCTTGGGTCAAGGGGCTATCATCGCCCTTGATCGCTACCTGAGTTTCTTCGTTGTTATATACATCTAGTATGGCGGCACCGCCGTCCAATGCTGCTTGTGCAGCAACAAGTGTATTTGTAAGGAGGTCTATAGACATAATGGGCTATGTTGTAAAAACAAAACCCGGGCAACGCCCGGGCTCACAAAGAATTCTTTTGATTATTGCAATCTCGCGTTAATCGGTACCGTGTACTGCATACGTACTGGCTTGCCGCGCTGTTTTGCCGGAGTAAACTTGGGCAATAACTTGATAACACGAATGGCCTCATCATCGATGAGCTTATCCACTCCACGTGCAATGGTTACATTGCTCACTTTACCGTTTTTCTCAATAACGAAGTTCACATATACTTTCCCTTGGATACCCATTTGTCGGGCCAATTCTGGAAAGTCAAACTCTTTACCGATGTGCTTCATGATGTTTTGGTTGAAACACATGAACTTCTCGTCTTCAGTGGCCATTTTTTCACAACCTGGATATATAGGCTTGTTCTCAACAACCGCGAAGTTAAAGATTTCATCTTCTTCCTCTACGACTTCGACAATTTCGATGATATCGCTTTCATCTGTTTCCGTAGATTCAAATTCCACCTCTTCAATCTCTAAATCATCTTCCACAATCTGAATCACCTCTGGCGGTGCCGGTGGAGGTGGCGGGGGTGGCGGAGGTGGTGTACGGTTAGTAATGATGGCGATTTCATCATCATCATCGTATGACATTTTACCCAAATCACCTGGGCCACTTTCGTATGACTTAAGCTCTAAAAAGAATAAAGTCATGGCAAGCGAAGCAGTCAATCCGATCAATAAGAAGAGGCTCTTCTTATTTTCCGCATCTGCTTTTGCTGTCTTTCTTGTTTTCATGAACTCGAACTATTGAGGCGCTAAAATAACCAAAAGTATCCGTCGCGCAATATCTAATTAGGGTCAATTACGGGTAAACATGACGGGCACAACCATAGTCACCGGAGCAGCCTCTCCATCTACAGTCCCTGGACGAATGGGATCAGGTAGAGTACGCACCGCACGCAATGCTTCCGCCTTGGCCAAATCATCGTATGAACGCAAGCTATTGACCTCAGCTAAATGACCTTTGGCATCAAATGTTAGCTCCACAAATACCTTTCCGTTTTCCTTCAGCCCTTCAGGCCATTGCAGCTCATTCATCAAATGATTCATAATAAATCTGCTGAAGCAAATCTGTTGCTCGTTTTGATCGCCTTGAATGTGTGCACAAGATTCGAACACTGGCAAGGTCTCTGTCTCATGAAAAGGATCTGTAGCCTGTGCCATCAAAGGCAATGACAATGACAAAAAAGCCGATGCTAGAAGGAAACGAATCAACATGCATTTAGAATTTTACATTAATTGGCAAAATATACGACATACGTACGGGCTTTCCATTCATTTTGGCTGGAGTGAATCGAGGCAGTGATTTCACTACGCGCAACGCTTCTTCCGCTATGAGCTCGTCTTCGCCACGAACGATAGTAGCATTGCGCACCAGTCCATTCTTTTCAATAATAAATTCGACGAATAGCTTTTCACCACGACTGAATTGAATCATACGATCGGTTACCTCAAAATTTGAGGAAACATAAGCCATTAATTGGCTATTCATACAAGCATATCTCTCGTCATTAGTCAACGCCTCTTCGCAACCCGCAAAGACAGGCATGCTCTCTACCTGCGTAAATGTAAAAACCTCCACCGGATCTGGATCTACAATCACTTCCAAGCCTTCATCTATCGTAGTCGTGTTCCACTCCGTGGTAAGATTTGGCAAAGTTGCATTGTTATCGATTACAGTGAATTCATTCGGATTAAACTTTGGTATACTCTTCGGTTTTGAGGGGGGCTCAGGGGTACGCATTACTGTCACAGGTATAGTCCAATCAATTTCTTCAGTGAATACACTATCATCGCTGAAATCTGGAATTCCAGCTTGAGCAAAATTCATTTCGAAAGCAGCGTATACCGTCAGTAAAGATAAGGACAGTCCGACCAAGAAAAATAAAGGTCTGTTTGCTTCAAGCGTTGAGTGTTTAGGATTGGCATTTCTCGTTTTCATAACCAAGTGATTCAAGGGGTTCACTTAGCCTACTCAAAAAACTATGCCAAGAATTTATGAAGAAATCGGCTCCCTACAATTGCAATGATTGCACCACCGGTGTTGGCGAGAGCATCTAGGACATCTGCGCTGCGCCCGTAGGACATCCAGCCTTGAAAAAGTTCTAGGCCAGCGCCCGCAACAACCGCTGCCGTCCAATAAAAGATCATTTTACGACGTCTCACCGGTTTTTGATAAGCCCTAGAAGTGCCAAAATACAAGAGTACTACCCAAGCAAAATAAAGAACTCCGTGCGCCAATTTATCTGAAACATTCAACTCCCATCCAGGATCGAGGTGTTGAACTGGCGCGAGGCTCAGGTAGATAATTAAAAAGCCCCATGCAAGTGCCGGGGCTCGATATATCCAAGGATTGCGCATGGCTTATCCAAGTATCACTTCGTACGCAGCGGCATCCATGAGGCCGTCTAATTCTGAAGCATCCGTAATTTTAATTTTCACCATCCATCCGTCGCCGTAAGGATCGTCATTGACAGATTCAGGAGCATCTTCCAATGCCTCGTTGAATTCCAAGACTTCACCACTCACTGGCAAGAACAGATCTGATACAGTCTTCACTGCCTCTACAGAACCGAATACTTCGTCTTTATCTAATGACTCGCCTTCTGTATCAACATCAACGAAAACGATATCACCAAGCTCGCCCGCAGCGAACGCTGTAATACCAACATAGGCTTCATCGCCTTCAACGCGGATCCATTCATGGTCCTTTGAGTACTTTAAGTTATCTGGAAACTGCATATGCATTTGTTTTGGATTCAAATTTAAGTCCAATTTTATTCTCTTCTCCCCTATTGCGAAAGATTAAATCTAAAGGCCACACCGGCATTGGTATTTAACGTTGGGAAGGCATTAGAAGTTTTGAATTTACTCACGGTTTGGTCGTAATATAATCGGGCCGTCAACTTTGGAGACAACATGTAATCTGCGCTGGCCTTCAGTGACCAAATGCGCTGACCCGCGGTGATTTGATCCACACCTTCCTGGATACGACGAATAACTGTCGCATTATCTCTTAAGCTGAAGTCCAACTTCATATCGAGGTTAGAAGTGATTTTCTGCCTTCTACCGTCACTGACGATAAAAAATGAAACGTCCTTAATTATGTAACCTGTACCGAGCACGAATTCGTATCCTTTCGTATCAGTCATTTGGTTGTTGACTAAGCTCAAGTTCAATTGGCGGTTTCTCTTTATATCTAATCGTAAACTCGCCTGATTTTTCATTCGAACGTTTAAACCGATAAATGGACCAAATGTCTCAGAAATACTGACTTGATTGATTTGCATAGGACCGAGGAAATCACCATTAGTATTCCTAATATTATTGGGCGGCTCCCCATTCTGAATACGCTGCTGAAGCAACATGTTGCTCTGGAAGCTATTCATGGTGTACAAGCTCTTATAGCTATGGGTCAAAGTAAAGCTCTGGAAGTTTTTCTTGAACCAAGGGATGTTCATGAGTCCGTTAAAGTTGAGGTCCCAATTCGGCATTGGAATCATCGGCCTTCCATTCATCTCAATAGATTTAGGATCTCTTCCGGAATAAGCAGCTAAGAACGCTGGGATTAAGACATCAGGATTATTGTAACTATAGCCGTCATATCCTATACGTGTACCTGTGGAGTCTTGGGCGGCGGTGATAAAATTGGCCACATACATGGGATCATCAATGGCGCGTTGTGTTGCCAATCGCTCAGAAATAACATTTCGGTGGGCCAAGAAAGTTTCGTAGACCTGAGAATATGAATTCGAATCCATCGGTTCAAAAGCACTTCCTATTGAAAGGAAAGAAATGCTGTAATTACCCATATCCATTGAATTAAAGTGGTAATATCCTTCTGCCAAACCAAGGGTGGTATCCTGTAATGGATCGTGGAACCTGAAGATTGAAGTATTGTTCAAACCGGCTACCCTCGTGGCATTTAGCTGTAATCGGATGTCTTTCCAAGGCTCCACTACCGCACGGAAATTGAGGTTTTCGGTAAAGGTTTTTTGGAATTGGTTAGGTTGTTTTGGGTTCTTGGTCAACCAACCCAAATCCCCTGCTTTGGCAGTAATATCCTCCTGCGAACCGAACACAAAGCCTAGACCGGGTGCCATCACATTACCAGGATCCATTCCAAAGTATACTGGAGTCGTAATCACCCCAGGCAATAAGGTACCGTTCGTTTGAGAATAGGTTAAAGACGCACTACGCACCATCATTGCGACGCGGGCAGCGCTCAAAAGGATCTTAGGATCTTTTTTCTCCTCTTTCTTATCTTCTTCTTTACCCTTGGATGCGCCACGTTTAGGAGGTGCGCCACGGCGACGAGCTTGCGGTGTGGGTCGTGTACCCTGATTGGCTTTTCGCAAGAACGGTACTTGGTTGTAGAAGTTGACGAAGTTGGCATTTCCATTGAATTGGATCGAGTTTGAGTTTTGGGCCCTATTCCCGTAGTATATGTCCGGATTGCTCTGTGGATTTAATGCTGAAGTGGAGTTCGTGGTCCAATCGTAATTCGCAGTATAGCGTAAGCTTGAAGAAGTAAAGTCCATAAACGGGAGCTTGTTAAATGGAATCTGCCAGTTCACGTTGAGCGTTTGGTGGAACTCCGTCGGACGTCCAAGGGTGGATAATCCCGCTCTGATGGTATCGCGGTTGGCTTGAGTTTTTGGATCGCCCGGTAATTCGTCGATTCGGCTCATCGCTTGAGCATTGTAATCCACCTTCAGACCACGGCTGAGATCGTAGGCGATATCGTACATTCGCTTGGTGGTCAAGGCCTTATTGTAGGTCACCGGAAGCTTAATAGTCGGGTCAAACGTATTGCGCATCTGCATGGTCGCCATTTGACGCTTTAACTCTGTACGCAGGGTTACCTTAGATGGTAAATAGTAGAAGTTAAAATCTCTAATAAGAGCCAATTGTTTGTTGGTAACTAGAGCTTTGAATGGCTCGACAATTTTTGGACGGGTTTGGTAATTGTAGTTCAGCGATGCAGTGTGCATGTAGCGGTGGTCGCGTACAATATTGATGTTGCGTTTCTCACTCTCAGTGTAGGCATATGAGGTGTTGAAGTTTGTAATGTTCAAAGGGGAATTGGCCCAGAAATTACCCTTGGACTTACCGCCGCTTTCCTCGCCACGTTCCATACCTTTTGGGCCCATGGGAGCAGGTTTTCCAGCACCACCTACAGCACCGCCTTTTTCCTTGCGAACATTAGTGAAGTTGATGCTCTTACGCATCTCATACTCTTGACCGGCAAAACGAAGGCTATCCCTTTCTGCTTGAGAGTTCGTCTCTGCTAATGCTCTATTAAATTCAATATCTGGATCTAATGGATTGAACTGAGGCGACTTAAAATTCTCACTAAAACTAAAGAACATGGGCAGTTTAACGCCTAACTCTGACGGCAGCACCTTATCTAAGTTAATATTGCTCTGTACTCCATAAGAGCGCTCGGCAAATTTATTTCGTTCGTTGACCGTTTGATCGATGGAACCGAAGCCTATTGTGCTCATCATACCAGTTAAGTTGACGTTGGCAAAATCGGCAAGTTTGGCACTAGCCGTTGCCGTGGCTGCCCATCCACCTCGATTATCGAAGTCGCTCAAGCGCAATTCGTTCACCCAAATCTCGGCACACTTATCTAGGCCATCATCCCCGTCGGTTGCTGTACGTTTTTTAGAGTTTCGAACACCAATTATAAGTGTTCGAACATTACTAATATTAGGAGCCCCAACAACACTCAAAGTAGTTCCCTCAGGAGTAATAACAGAATATTTATTCGTTAAGCTCAGCGTAGGATCCGTCTCCATGGCTGCATTTCGGGCCAATTTTAAGGTCTTCAAATCCTCAAATGCCAAGTCGATATTGTTGTCCGCCGGCCAAATATCTTCTGGCAGCACGGCGCCCCATT
>DMCR01000188.1:4160-9113 GCA_003445735.1 Cryomorphaceae bacterium | reverse complement strand
CCTAGGCGAACAAAAATGCTCAAATCACCGTCCTGAAGATCGTCGAAATCGCCACCGCTTTCCACGTGGACAAACATCTTCAGGCGCTTATACATCCGCATGTCAAAGTTGAAGTTACGGAATACTGCGCGGGCATCGCCGTCTTTTAATCCACATACTTCAAGCGACATACTCTGTTCGTTCTGCTGAATGATTTGGGTACCGCCATAGACCTGCTGACGCTCGATATCCGGTGGCAATACGTAAGGGATAGGCACGCGACCCCCATTTTCTTCTAAGTTTACCGCATTCACATTGAAACTTGTACCGTCGTTTTCGTCCACTGGTACATTTTCACGAATGTCGTCGAGTACGAATGGGAATCGTCGCCACTCGCCACGAACGAGTTCAAGTTTGGCGAAACGAAGGACTATTGGGTCGTCGAATTCCGTGAGGAACATGCGCATGAATCGGATCGAGCGGAAATCTGTGATGCCACCAACTTTTTTCTGTGGTTGGAAGACCGGGATTTTGAATTGAATCCAACGGGTCGGACGTGTCATCCCATTCGGCAGGGCATGGCTGTTCGTCTCGTAGATATCCGCCACGAAGTTTTTTCCCACCACCAAATCTTCCGGACGCATGGATACTCGGTATTGGAAATAGCTTTCGGTCTTGCTCAAGGTCTGGTCGCGGTTCGCATCCTCCTTATCCGGTACGTTGGTAGCGGAGGCCGGCGCACCATTTATAGTCTCAGTGCTACTATTGCCCTCTACCCCGTTGAAATTTAGATATCTACGAAGAATATTAGCATCGGCATTATCGAGCGAATCCCCTCTATAATAAACAAAGTTATCCGCATTTGGATCTTTAAATGCCTGCTGATATACCGCAGTATTTGTTCCATAGGCTGTACTAATGCGCTGTAGGTAGGAACTCCCGCCAGTTGGAGACCAAATACGCTCCTCGGGATCCGTTAAAGCATCAAAACCCACATCTTGTGCATCACGTGCCCCTGCTGTGTTGTCAAAGAACTCGGTAATCGGTTGAATTTCACTTAGTAATCCCCACTGCGTTGAATCCATGCCCGATTTATCTCCGTCTGCAGGAATTCCATTTTCGAAACTTTGACGGCCGTCTTTCAGCACATCCTCAGAAACACTACCAAGATTGAAATACAGGTCTCCACCGTCCGGGGCATAATCATTGTCGTAAAATGGATCCATCATCCAGAATTGGATGAACTCAATATTTTGCTCTTCGAAGTTGTTGATTTGAAGCGGACGCATGATTCCGGCCCAACGCGAAGAAGGATCGACCAATTTTGCATCGGAATCAATCCCCTGACTAATTCCAGCTAAGCCTTCGACATCAAAGTTATATGGACCGCGCTGTGCAGGGTAATAAGCCAAATCGAACATTGCCAAGTTGCGTGCCTCGTTAGTGCTCAAGCTGTAATTTGGGAATACCTCTTTTACTAAGACCTCACGCATGCGCTGATCCGAGGTAATTTCAGGGTCATTGCGAATGTTATCCGGCACACTTGCCCCTCCCGTGTAAAGGGATGGATCAATAATATACCAAGCTAATTTGGCTCTGTTATACCCATAGGCCAGGTCGTTATTAAGCGTACTTTCAGGAAATAACCCATCCTGTTTTGCCGGGGTCGAAGCTAAGTTCCAAGCGGTAAAACTGCGCAAGTCAATGGTCGTCTGTGAGCTCTCAAAATCATCAAGGTAGGTCGTTTCCGCACCTGTAATTCGAATTCCGCGTGGCGATCCCGGTATGAGGTGAGCAAATTCACCTTTGAATTGAAGCTGTGATTTTTCCTTTGTTTCAATGAATGGCAAGGCATCGACAAAGCGCGTGAGGTAAGGCGCCTCGTCACTGTAGTTGGTATTCATCCCCCAAATAGTATTGGAGATGGGCTCGTCGCCAATATTTACTTTCTGCGTTAATGGTCGCTCGGTCAAGTGTAACCAAGTCCCTCCAATATTCAAATGCTCATTGACCTTGTGGTCGATGTTGGTCCCATAGAACGTCTTGGTTTGAACGTTGAATAGCGTATTATTTTCAAAGCTCACCTTGATGGGCGACCCCGAATTCAAAACTCCCTCATTGATAATGCGGACACGACCTAAGGAGTAATCCACAGTGTAATCTTGGTTTTCCGTGAGTGTTCGCCCGCCAGCCGTAACCGTCACCGATCCTTGAGGAATATTAAAGGCCCCTAGGCTGATCTCCGAACCACTTGCACTCTTGTATTGCCCGCGCAGGATGAATTTGTTGAGCTGGGTTTGCTCCTGAGCACGGAATCGAGTACTGTCATACAACGCCTGATATACATAGCGATTACGAGCTTTTTCTGTGTCTAATTTATCATATAAGTTCGACCCAAATGGCTCCACAACAGGGAAGATGATTCGACCGCGCTGCTGGTCAATAGTGGTCCCTGGCACGAAGTCGAAAATTCCATCCGGGAAGGGGTCGTTGTTCGTATTTAATCGGTCTAATTCCATTACCCCAATGAGCAATGTATCACTGAGATTTCCATCCGGTAAGAATGGGATAGGCACCCCAGTTTCGTCGTTCATGTACAGGATGTCCATGTAGAAATCCTCGCGGTCCAACTGATAAGCATTCAAGGCATAGATGTTCTTCATCATCAAATCCCAAGTCGGAATGCGCACATCCAATACCGTACTCTTGAGGAGCTTCAGAATCAACGTTTTTGGCGGGGTCACCCCATCATTCGAAAATTCCCCTACCTGGTAAGTACGGCCCGCGGCGGTGTACTGGAAGGCGACGGCCAAGACCTCATCTTGATTCAAGGCTTGGTTAAGTGTGATATAGCCCAATTGCGGATGCACATTGTATTGATTCGGCTCCAATTTTCGCGCATTAGCTAATTCTACATACTCCCGTGCCTCCAAAAATCCGGAGCTGCTCAAATCTTGATTCGCAGTTGCAATATCCCTTACCCCAGGAATATCAGATTCCAAGACCAAAGGATCCAATCTGCTATTCGCATTGTTTGGGAAGCCTTCCAAATTCACATTTCCACCCGGGAAGATACTCACCCCAGGCAAGCCCGCAGTGTCATTTCTATAAGCATAGCGCACGTCCGCCCCCAAATCCATGAAGGCAACAATATTGCGTAGGTTCTGCGTGGCACTTCGCTCGTTCGTTACCCAAACCTCAACTTTGGTAATCTGCACCGGCGAGGTTATAAGCGGTAGGTTTTCTAGGTATTCTTCGTAGTGTTCACGAAAGAATTGGCTCAAGAAATAGTGGCGGTTGGCCTCGTACTCATCGCCTTGTATATAGAATTCGGTCGTGGTCCCTCCACTCTGCACATTAATGCTCTGGCTTTGGGAACGCTGCTCGGAGAACACGGTGGTGACCATGGTGTTTCCAAATTGAAATTGGCCCTTCAAACCAAATAAACTCTGCGCACCCGTAATCAAACTGCTGTTGAGCGGCATGTTGATGTTTCCCATCTCTAGGCGCTTGATGATATCGTCTTCCTCCCCTTCGAAGTCTAATTTCATTTTGTTATCAAAGGCGAACGTGGCTTCTGTATCGTAGTTGATCCCCAACTCCAATCGGTCCCCAATTTTTCCCTTTACATTCATCTGAATGCGTTGGCCAAAATCGAAGGCGAAGGTCTTTTGATTGCGAACAGGAATCCCTGGGTTTTGAACGTATTGGTACTTTCCACCAAAGCGGATTTCAGCCATCCCTTGCGGGCGAATTTCCACGATATCACTTCCAAAGACGTTACCCAAGGCTTTATTTCCTGTCTGTATCTGCGGCACTAACCCTACATTATCACGCGGACTATCTCCACTGGCATTGTACAAGGCACTCTTATTACCAAAGTAATCTTGCTCGCTCTGACTGTAAATGTACTGACGGTACTGATCCGTCGTCCATACCTCAGGGGTCATGAACAACACATCGCCATAACGTCTATAAACTAAATAATTCCCTGTAATAGGGTCGTAGATAATCTCACGCTGGAAATTGGCCGGATCTGGTAAAGAAAAGCTACCCGTATTCCCTGTAGCTGTAGAATCGTTAGAGTCTTGAGCAAACGAAGGCACCGCACTTAATAATGCTGCGGCGAACCAGAAGAAATGCAATCGTTTACCCAAGGTGCGTTTCATTACAGCATTTGGAGTGCTTGACGGACCAATTCTTCCGTTGTCGCATTTGGATTCGACTTGAGCAATTTGTTCAAGATGTTTTCGGCCTGCTTGGCGGTAATGCCCAAGGTCGTTAAGGCCGAATGAGCCTCTGCACGCGCGCCACCGGAAGCTGCCACCACACCTTCAACGGCCACAGCTGTCTTCGCCACCTTGTCACGCAAATCAATAACGATACGCTGAGCCGTTTTTGCCCCAATACCTTTGACCCCTTGAAGTGTATGCGCATCCTCACTCATAATGGCTTGCTCCACTTCATGAGGCGCCAAAGAGCTCAAGATTACACGTGCCGTATTTGCACCCACCCCACTCACACTGATAAGCAATTCAAACAATGCTTTCTCGCGCTGGGTACTAAAGCCGTACAACTGCTGTGCGTCCTCGCGTACTAAGTGGTATGTATAGAGCAAACCATTGGACAATGGTTCAATATCTGCGTAAGTATTCAAAGAAATCTGCACATCGTATCCAACTCCGGCACAATCTACTACCACCTGCGTGGCACTTTTTATTACAAATTCTCCTTTGACGTAATAGATCATAATTACTGCTGGTTTTAATCTATTTCAAACGAAATTCTAAGGCTTTTGGTATATCCCTAAACGAAAAAAAGGCCGCGCACGGCGCGGCCTTCCTTTATTTCAAAATCTTAATGTCTAATAATGAGTTTTTTAAACGAGGAACCATCCACACTGTAGAGGTATACTCCATTGCTTAACTCAGTCACCGAGATGGCATTTTTCCCTGGATTCAAGGCTTTAGTTTT
>DMCR01000188.1:0-3771 GCA_003445735.1 Cryomorphaceae bacterium | reverse complement strand
AGTGATATAATTACGCGCTGGATTCGGATATAACTTATCCGCAGCAATTTGCACATCTACAGTACCCATTGTTGGGCCCGCAGAGATGTGCACCCATACGCTCAAACTATCACTTGGATTCGTACCATTGTAAAAAACGTAACGAGTACTGTCCATACATGTTGCACTAGTAGTGGGTGAGTATACATGACCGCTGAAATCATTTTTTTCGTCGCCAGCAAGGATATTGACGTATCCAATACTGTTATCGACATCTGTTCCATAACAGAAATCCCAACAGAAATAGGTACTGTCATAAGCACAAGTTGGGCTATTGTAGGCGCGACGTACATATACTTCCAAATCTTCAGAACTGGTATTCTTGATTTTAATATAGAATCCATAATCTGCTACAGCTGTAGAATTTACTTCAACCACTGTGTCCTGCGTGACAATAGATAGAGATTGTGCTTGCGAACTGACTGCGAGAGCCGAGAAAAGAATAAGGTATAGGGCTTTTTTCATGGGTCACTTATTTATGCTCAAATATAACGAAGCCTTTTCACAACGCAACTATGCTCACTAAGCAGAGAAAATGTTATTTTTACAGGAGCCGAAAGGCTTCCCGTTTTTTTGAACACAGTTTACATGAAAAACCTGCTTACTGCCCTAAGCCTATTGTTTGCTACTAGCACGCTAGTTGCGCAAGAAATTCCCAGTACTAATCTTAAGACCCTCGACGGTCAAAGTATCAATATTCAAGATGCCATAAGTGATGAAGGGCCAACAGTCATTAGCTTCTGGGCAACATGGTGTAAACCGTGTATCAAAGAATTGACGGCATTTATGGATTATGCCATTGACCTTGAAGAAGAGGTAGGCGCTAAAGTGCTCGCAGTAAGCATCGATGACTCTCGAAATTCTGCACGTATAGCACCTATGGTCCAAGGACAGGGCTGGGAATACACCGTACTACTGGATGAAAATCAAGATTTAAAGAGAAACTTGGGTATTGTGAATGTACCCTTCACTCTCGTACTTAATAAAGAAGGTGAAGTAGTGTGGAAGCACAGCGGTTATTCACCCGGAGATGAAGAAGAACTTGCTGAAGTTGTCGAAGAGGTCGCAGCCGGTTATGATCCAAGTCACTAATTCATGAAAAGACTTCTCTTATTTACTTGGGTTATTTTTAGTGCTATCGGATCCTTTGCGCAAGAGCAAAATACTTTTGGCGGCCAACTGCACGGCAATTTCCAACTAGACGGTCAGTTGTATCTGCGCGACGAGAGCATCGACCCAACAGGTGAATTTTATCCCGACGAACGCTTTTTAGGCCAGGGCTATGCGAATTTTGTGTACAGCGACGGCAACTTTTCTTCAGGCCTTCGTTACGAAAACTATCAAAATGTAATGCTCGGTTTTCCTGAGGGTTACCGTGGCGAAGGCATCACTTACCGCTACTTAAAATTCAAACAAGACGGATTGGACATCACTATTGGAAATTTCTACGAGCAGTTCGGAACAGGTATGGTCTTTCGTTCATACGAAGAACGTGGCCTAGGGTATGACAATGCCATGGACGGTGTGCGCATCAAGGTAAACCCAGTAAGTGGCTTGAGCTTAAAAGCAGTCATGGGCCGTCAGCGTTTCTACTTTGAGAAGAGTCCTGGACTTCTTAGAGGTATTGATGCAGAGTACAACCTCAGCAAAGAACTGTTCCCTAAGCTAGATTCCGCAGGTCTACGATGGACCGTAGGCGGTAGCTACATGAGCAAATATCAACGGGCCAATGATCCGTTTTTAGTTTTGCCCGAGAATGTAGCCGCAGGCGGCGTCAGAACCCAAGTTTCGAAGGGCCCCTGGGCGATGCAAATAGAATATGCCTACAAGGCTAATGATCCTTCTGCCGATAACGGCTACATCTATAAAGACGGTAACGGAATTCTCACAAATGTGAGTTATAGTAAGAACGGTCTTGGTATTATAGCCGGCGTAAAGCGTATCGATAACATGTCATTTAGAACGGACCGGAACGGCTCTACTATAGATATGCTTGTGAACTACTTGAGCCCAACCGCTCAAGTTCATACCTATGCCCTACCCGCGCTGTATCAATATGCTACACAGATTAATGGAGAGGAAGGCATTCAATTGGAGGCCAACTACAAATTCAAACGCAACACGGCCCTAGGTGGGAAATACGGTATGCTACTTAGCATAAACTATAGTGTCGTACAAAGCATCGATAAGGATTATGTCGATCCTGCCTTAGACACATTGAGAACACTTCAAGGCTACTATAGCGATCCATTGATTCGCGGAGACATTCCTTATTTCCACGACTTCAATATAACCCTGAGTAAGAAGATCAATACGAAGCTCAAATTAAATGCCATGTACCTCAATCTTTTCTACAACCGCAGCGTATTGGAAGACGGTTTGGGCGATGAAAGCATATTGCTAAATCCGGACGGTCAGAAACTGATGAGTGGGGATATTTTCATTGTAGAAAGCCTCTACAAGGTCAGGCGCAAGCATTACTTACGTACGGAATTTCAACATTTAAGTACCAGGGACGATCGTGGCTCTATGGCTATGGCCCTGGCAGAGTACAGCATTGCCCCGCACTGGTTCTTTAGTGTGCAAGACATTTACAACTACGGCAATCCAGATGAGGCGCAACGACTGCATTATCCATTGGCCTCTGTAGTCTACACATCTGGTACCAGTCGCTTTCAGCTCTCTTACGGGCGTCAACAGCGAGGTATTTTCTGTGTAGGTGGCGTTTGTCGTGTTGTTCCTCCTTCAAACGGTGTGAGCTTCTCCCTAACTTCAAGCTTCTAGTCATGAGAAAGCTCTTCGCATTTTCTACCCTACTCTCTCTGCTATTCCTCACGCCGCAATGTGATGTTGTGAATCAGCCTTTGAAGGGAGGAACGATTGATACTACAAGCTCGGAGCAGCGTCGCAATGTGCTTATTGAAGACTGGACTGGACATAGATGTAAGAATTGTCCTAAAGCGTCAAAAGTCATAGAAAATCTAGTTGATACTTACGGGAGTGAACGTATAATAGGTCTAGCAGTTCATGGACGTCCTAGCTCATTCACAGGAGTTACGACCGATTATCCAACTGATTTTACAACCCCTGAGGCAAAGGCTTTACAAAACTTTTTCTATGGTAATAGTCCTCCCCTGCCTATCGGTATGCTAAACCGCGAAAATTGGTCAAGTACTGGGAATGGGCACTTATCTGGTCGTGATGATTGGCCCACCTTAAGTGCCGAAGCCCTAGACAGCACCTTGCGCATCGCCCTCGAAGCATCTGCCTCTCTTTCCTCAGGCCAACTAAACGTGAGCGCCGAAGGATTTCCACAAACTAGCCTACTCCATGATTTGAAAATTGTGGTCTTAGTAAAAGAAAGCAACATCGTAAGCCCACAGCTTATGGGTGACGATACTCGTGATCCAGATTACGTACACATGAATGTGCTACGTGATTATCTGACTGACACTTGGGGTACCAGCTTCGGTACCAGTCCGATGGTTCCAGGAGACACCCTAAGCGGCTCTTATTCCCTGGCTTGGAATACGGATTGGGTAAAAGCCAATAGTGCTGTCGTGGTTTACGTATTTAATCCTGAGAATTACCGAATTCTACAGGTGGTGGAAACCCCAATTAATTAGGACTTCTTCGCGAAACTCAGATTTCTCTTGAAGCCCTGGTAACCTGTTCTGCGTATGGCGGAACCCTGCATGATTTCCTCCCAGAGCTCGTGGGTGATTTCTTCCC
>DMCR01000129.1 GCA_003445735.1 Cryomorphaceae bacterium | reverse complement strand
AGGCTCGTTTTCCCGATAACTAAAGACCACATCCTTATCCAAGATATTTAAAACCGGGCTATTGTATTTAGAACCGTAGATAGGTCTAGAATATTGAACTTGAAGTGTAGCATCGAATTTATTGCCGTTTAAGCTTTTTACGGTAAGGATGAAACTACATTCTATGCGTTCCTCATCAGCATATTTATAATCGGTCCATGAATTGCCATTCAAAAAATTGTCTAAACTAGTTTCAAGTGCTGTGAAGATGTCTTTGTTGGTGGCCTGTACTTCAGGACTCAAGACCTTTGCGGTCGCACGCAGTTCTTGGGCTGACAGAACGTTCCCGAGAAATACCAGAAAGAGAATAAATCGAATTTTCATTCTTGTAAATTAAACCATTGGATAAAATCTTGAACTAATTGACCCCCTAAATCTTGCTTGGATTGCAAGGGATAGTTTTTAGATGTGCCATCGAATAAGAAAACGGTAACCTCGTTAGTTTTCGTGCGAAACCCTACGCCCTCTTTACTCATTTCATTGAGTACAATGGCATCGGCATTTTTCTTTGATAGTTTACTCTTAGCGTATTCGGCGCCATTCTGAGTTTCTAGCGCAAATCCCACTAGCCTTTGACCTTTACCCTTCAGTGCTCCCAAGGATGCGAGAATATCTCTGGTAGGCATCATTTTAATGATGAGCTCGGACTCAGACCCTTTCTTAATTTTTTGAGTGCTTTGGCTTTTTGTGGTGAAATCAGCGACAGCCGCAGTGCAAATGGTTAAATCCGCGTGTGAGAATGCATCTTTCATGGCCAACCACATGTCCTCTGCGGAAGTAGTTTGAATAACATTCAGTCCATGTAGGTCTAAGGCCGTATCCGTCGGGCCAAGCACCAAGGTGATATCAGCGCCTAGTTTTCTTGCGGCCTGAGCAATGGCCACTCCCATCCTGCCTGAACTATTGTTTCCAACGAATCGTACAGGATCAATATGCTCGTGCGTTGGACCCGCATTGATGAGTACCTGCTTTCCGGACAAGGGTAATGATTTGGATAATTCGGCTTCGATAGCTTCTACTATATGTTCCGGCTCCGCTAGACGTCCCTTTCCTTCGAGTCCTGAGGCAAGTTCTCCTTCTTCGCTGTCGATGATATGAACCCCTCTTGCATTGAGTATACTAAGATTATCTTGCGTCGCACCGTTGGCATACATGTCTAAATCCATTGCTGGTGCTACATACACAGGACATTTTGCACTCAAGTAAACTGCGGTCAACAAATTATCGCATGCTCCTGTAGCAATCTTGGATAAAGTGTTTGAGGAGGCTGGTGCAATAAGCATTAGGTCAGCCCATAATCCCATATCTACGTGATTATTCCAAACACCATAAGGCTTGTGATCGTCTTCAATAAACTCACTATATACAGGTCGTTTACTAAGGGTAGATAACGTAAGAGGGGTGATGAAATCCTTAGCAGCATGAGTCATGACTACCTGAACTTCAGCACCCCTCTTAATGAGTTCTCGTACAATAAAAGCACTTTTGTATGCGGCAATACTCCCGGAAATACCGAGCAGTACCTTTCGCTGATACAAAAGGCTCATGCAGCGATTACTTTTCTTCTTCCTTGCGGAAGTAAATTCTATTCTCCAACCACTCTTGCAATGCTAAGGCTGTTGGTTTTGGTAAGCTTTCGTAGAATTTACTCACTTCGATTTGCTCTTTGTTTTCAAAGATTTCTTCAAGTGATTCAGTTGAAGATGCAAATTCCTCGAGCTTCGCGTGTAGCTCTTCACGAGTAGAATCGTTGATTTGCTCGGCACGTTTTGCGATGATCGTCAATGCTTCGTATACGTTATCCGTTGCAGCATCGATTTCGTTGATGTTGTGCGTGCGGGTGGTTTTATCCGCTTGCATTTTTTTAAAATCCATAGTTATTTAGGATGAATTAAGGATTCATTTTCTTTAAATCTTCAAGCCTTTCACTTGAAGGGTAAGCGACTTCAAAATCATTAAGAGCAGTTCTCGCTTCTCGGTAGCGCTCCTCCTGAAGTTGCTCGAGACTATTATCAGCGAGTTTGTAGGCTGCAATAGCTCTGTAGTACATCGCATCCTCACGGTTCGGTGTATCTGGGTATTCGCTCAAGGTTGTGGTGAAGGCAGTTATGGCCGCCTTGTAATTCCTTGTGCGGTAGTATTGATAAGCGATTTCGTAGCTTTTTGTTTCCAATCTACTACGCAAATCTTCCATGTATTCATTACAATCATCGATCTTATCAGAACCAGGATGTGTGTTAATGAACAATTGAATTTCATTGATGGCCTTGTAGGTGTAGGCTTGGTCCAAGCTGTGTTCCGGCGCTTCCAAATAGTAACAATACGCCGTTAAGAAGGCGGCTTCATCTGCCCTTTCATTGTTGGGGAAAGTCTTGTAGAAATTCTTTAAATGGTATCCGGCTAAGATGTAGTCTCTTTGCTTGTACAAGGTGTGGGCATAGTAGAAGTAGACTTCTTGTGCCTTGTGCGTACCGCGATACAGTGTGATTAACTCGTCGAAAATGGGATACGCTTTGTTATACTCACCGGCATCGTAATATTCGACTGCCTTGGATAATTTATAATCCAAGTCTTTGCTCTTGAGTACTTCCTGGTATTCACCACAGCTCGTCAGCAAGAGGGAAACCCCTACTAAATATGATATAAACGGCACCTTCATGAAGGTGCAAATGTAGTGTTTTTACCACACTTGTAAAGAGGAAATATCATCGAGCGGGGCTCCTTTTTCAGTATTTTTAACAATCTCATTTACAAGCTCTGCTGCGTAATCCGGCCAAGTGACGTATTCCGGTATTGGTGCGGATAAGAATTTATCAATCTCAGGCCTGAATTTTTCTGAGAATTCGGAGATCATTTTGAGCCCAATTTTCTCAGCGGCTAATCCGTTACACAATTGCTCGTATTGCCCTTTTATTGGAATGACCATCACTTTTTTACCCAGGTGAACAGCCTCTGCTGGAGCTTCAAAACCCGCACCGCAAATAAGACCTGTGCAAGTGCGTATAGATTCCATAAACCCCAATACACTCACGGGTTTCACGCTGACATTTTCTTGTTTAAATCTGGTCTTATCCTTAGAAAAAACTTGGAAGGATCTATCCGGAAAACTTTGAAGTATCTGAGCAATGAAGCCACTATCATACGATGGCAGATACACTGTGTAATGCCCCATATCCTTGGGTGTTAGTGATCGAATCTCCTCTCTAATAATGGGTGGAAGCACCTTTGGTCCATACGATTGAAAATGAAATCCAATAGCATAGGTGGCAGGAGACATATTTCGTAACACCCATTCCCAGTGCCAGATTCTTTTCGCTGGCCTTGGTGACTCTGATGATAGGTAGGCTGCTTGATGACTCAATTGTAGGGCCTTTACTCCTCTTAGCTTACAAGCATAGGATGTAACGGCTTCAAAATCTATAATGACAAGATCATACTTTTTTACGGGTAAGCGAAGAATGTCCAAACAAAATTGTACCAATTTATTGTTCCATAAACTTCTCCAATAACTAACCGCCCCGTGTTTATCGTAGACCATGGTCAAACCGTGAAAGTTATAGCGTATAGGGACGCCTACGTCCAAATTAGATTCTGTACCAGCTATTAATACGTCTACTGTTCCGTGCGCCTCAAATCGTGGTATGAGATCCCTGGCGCGTGCGACATGACCGTTACCCGTGCCTTGGAAGGCATAAAGAATCCTTAGTGGCTGATTCATGAGGCTAGTGACAAACACTCGAGCCGACTATCATATCTCTAACCCTGATAATGCGGTTTGTAGTTGTTCTGTTAAGTTTGCACTGGCTGAAACCAGAGGAAGGCGAACCGTATCACCACAAAGGCCTCGCAACTTAAGCAATGCTTTAATTCCTGCTGGATTTCCTTCAGCAAATAAGAGATTGGTAAGGTCAAAAAGCGCTAGATGTGCCTCTCTAGCTGAGTAAAAATCACCTTCTAGCGCTGCATCAACCAATTTGCAGAAAATTTCAGGAACGCCTTGGCCACTGACTGAGATTACCCCTTCAGCACCAAGAAGCATCATATGTAAGGTTAAGTTGTCGTCGCCAGAAATGACTTGGAAACCGTCCGGGCGATTAATCAAGATCTCAGTGATTTGATCCAAATTTCCACTGGCCTCCTTGATTGCTACGATATTCCCAAAGTCCTTGGCCAAGCGAACGGTAGTTTCTGCACTAATATTACTGCTAGTTCGACCAGGAACATTGTATAAAATGATGGGTAAAACACTACATTGACTCAGAGCAGCGTAATGCTGGTAGATGCCTTCTTGTGTCGGCTTGTTGTAATATGGACTCGCACTAAGAATGGCGGCTACTCCCTGGACATCGAAGTTGGAAATTTCCTCCACCAAGGCCTGCGTACTGTTGCCGCCGACGCCATAAATGACTGGTACTCGATCCTGAGCTTTCGAAATGACAGTTTGCAAAATCAACAACTTCTCTTCAGTAGTTAACGTTGGATTTTCCGATGTGGTTCCATTGACAACGAGGTAATCTACTCCATTATTAATACAATGTTCGACCAATTTTTGTAGGCCTTCATAATCCACACTTCTATCGTGGTGAAATGGAGTGACTAATGCTACTCCTACACCTGTTAAATCAATGGTTCTCATTTAGTTATTGCGTTCAAAGTCTTCTGTAAAGTATCTAATTTGTTGCTGAGGGTATCAGTGCTTCCTGTGCCTATTTGAATATCTGCATCCTCATAAACTCCACACAAATCTACTTTAAAGTCATAGCTCCGAGCATACCAGTACCAAGTTAAAATTGGAGGATTAGGTTCAAGATTTAACAATAGGTGATTGCCTTCGGGCTCAGGAATAGTTCTCTTCGGGATGCCACGGTAATCGAAATCATCTTTGAAGAGATGAGATGTCTTGGTAGGATAGTCCTTAGGGCGCTTTACATCATCATAAAAAACGAAATCTACATATTTAAAGTGATTCTTGACGACCTCTACTTCAACTAAGTTTCTAGTAAGCACCGTGATCTTTGGATCATTGTTCTTTAATCCCTTAGAACTGGGTTTTGCCCGCTGAAGGCCTTTCTTCAAAAAGTATTGTTGAATTCGTCTCATTGAATCAAAGCTTTAAATTCATCTTCATTCAGTATTGGCACATCCAGTTTTTCTGCCTTGGCTTTTTTCGAAGGTCCAATTCCTTCTCCAGCTACTACGTAAGTAGTTTTTGAACTTATACTACTCACATTCTGACCGCCCAAGGTTTCTATTAGCATCTTCAGCTCATCTCGGGAGAATGATTCAAATACGCCGCTCACAACTACTTTTGCGCCCACGAGCGGCCCTTCTGACGGCGCTTTTACGACCTCCATATCAAATTGAAGTCCAGCCTTCTGTAACCTGGCCAATTCTTCCAAGTTCGCATCCTGTTCAAAGTACTCCGTCAGCTGTAGTGCAATGACTTCACCAATATCATCAACCGCTTTAAGCGTGTCAAAATCTGCTTGTAATAACTGAGTCATACTTCCGAAGTGCCGTGCTAATTTTTTTGCAACCGTGGCACCAACATGGCGAATGCCCAGTCCAAATAAGACGCGATCAAAAGGTATTTGTTTGGATGCGTTGAGCCCTTCAAGCAAATTGGT
>DMCR01000153.1 GCA_003445735.1 Cryomorphaceae bacterium | reverse complement strand
AGTAACGGAAGCATTGTCAAATGCCATGTTCCGCGTGGAGCTTGAAAATGGCCACGTTGTTACAGCACATATCTCAGGAAAAATGAGAATGCACTATATCAAACTTCTACCAGGAGATAAAGTTAAACTAGAAATGAGTCCTTATGATTTGACTAAGGCTCGTATAACCTATAGATACTAAAGAAATGAAAGTAAGAGCATCAATAAAAAAGCGCAGCGCGGATTGTAAGATTGTTCGCCGTAAAGGACGCTTATATGTTATCAACAAAAAGAACCCCAGGTTTAAGCAACGTCAGGGTTAACCAATAATAGAATAGAAAGACTATGGCAAGGATTGCAGGTGTAGACTTACCAAGAACCAAACGCGGTGTTATTGGCCTGACATATATCTTCGGAATAGGTTTGAGCCGTTCAAAGGAGATTCTCGAAAAGGCAGGGGTAAGTGAAGATATTAAGGTTCAAGATTGGACCGATGACCAATTGACTACCATTCGTGGCGTCATCTCTGATGAGTACCGCGTTGAAGGTGAGTTACGTTCAGAAGTTCAACTGAATATCAAGCGTATGATGGATATCGGATGTAACCGTGGTATTCGTCATCGTTTGGGATTGCCTTTGCGTGGACAGCGTACTAAGAATAACTCTCGAACAAGAAAGGGTAAGAGAAAAACAGTTGCGAACAAGAAGAAAGCGACTAAATAAAAGTTAGTTATGGCTAAGAATCAAACGAAGCAGGTTAAGAAGCGCAAGGTGCGCGTGGAAGCAATGGGCGAAGCGCACATCGGATCTTCATTTAACAATATAATCATCTCTTTAACCAATGCTCAAGGTCAGGTTATCTCTTGGTCTTCAGCGGGTAAAATGGGATTCCGCGGATCCAAGAAAAACACTCCTTATGCAGCTCAAATGGCAGCAGAGGATTGCGGGAAGGTTGCGTTGGAAGCAGGATTGAAAAAAGTAAAAGCATACGTGAAGGGTCCAGGTAACGGTCGTGAGAGCGCTATCCGTACACTACACAACCTAGGAATTGAGGTAGTAGAAATTGTAGATATTACTCCAACACCACATAACGGTTGTCGTGCACCCAAGAAGCGTCGCGTATAATTTTAATAGAAAGAACGAATTATGGCAAGATATACAGGACCAAAAACAAAGATCGCTCGCCGTATGGGTGAGCCAATCTTTGGCCCGGACAACTCTTTTGAAAAGCGTAAATATCCACCAGGGCAACACGGTAATAACCGTCGTCGTGGTAAGAAAAGTGAATACGCAGTTCAACTAGCGGAAAAGCAAAAAGCAAAATACACTTACGGTATTTTGGAGCGCCAATTTGCGCGAATGTTCGATAAAGCTTCTCGTAGTAAAGACAAGACGGGTGATGTGTTGTTACAGCTATGTGAGAGCCGTTTGGATAATGTAGTTTACCGTTTAGGATTGGGTAGAACGCGCGATGCGGCCCGTCAATTGGTAGGCCACCGTCACATCACCTTGAACGGTGAAGTGTCAAATGTTCCTTCGATCACTGTTAAGCCGGGTGATGTTATTGCAGTACGCGAAAAGTCAAAGTCAATGACTGTTATCGCGGATGCATTGACTGGTCACTCAGGTCAATATCCATGGTTAGAATGGAACGAGAGTAAAATGGAAGGTACTTTCCTAAATATTCCTTCTCGTGATGCAATCCCTGAGAACATCAAGGAGCAATTGATCGTCGAATTGTACTCAAAGTAATAATCACCTTATACTTAAATATATGGCTATCCTTAATTTCCAAAAGCCCGATAAAGTAATTATGAATGCATCCACTGATACTAGTGGCCAGTTCGAATTCAGACCTTTAGAGCCCGGTTACGGTCTCACAGTAGGTAATGCGCTTCGAAGAGTATTACTCTCAGGTTTGGAGGGTTTTGCCTTGACTTCCTTAAGAATTGAAGGTATAGACCACGAATTCAGCACTATTGATGGCGTTGTAGAAGACGTTACTGAAATCGTATTGAATTTGAAACAAGTCCGTTTTAAACAACAGATTGATGGAATGGATACAGAAACAGTTAAGTTTTCTGTAACCGGTAAAGAGCAGTTGTTGGCTGGCGATTTGGCTTCGCATATTAGCGCTTTCCAAGTATTGAATCCTGATTTGGTAATCTGCAACATGGATGCGGATGTGAACCTAACTCTTGAAGTCGTAATCGAAAAAGGACGTGGATATGTTGGTGCTGAGTCAAATAAAAAAGTTGATACTCCTGTAGGAACTATAGCTTTAGATAGTATCTATACACCAATCAAGAATGCTAAATACGCTGTAGAAAACTACCGTGTTGAGCAGAAAACTGACTTCGAGAAATTGGTCCTAGAAATTGAAACTGATGGTTCGATTCATCCAAAGGACGCTCTGACCGAAGCAGCAAAAATTTTGATTCATCACTTCATGTTGTTCAGTGACGAGCGTATCAGTCTAGAAGATGAAGAAACTTCTGAAGCTGAATCATACGACGAAGAGGCGTTGCACATGCGTCAGTTGTTGAAGACAAAACTTCACGACATGGACCTAAGCGTGCGCGCATTGAATTGTTTGAAAGCTGCTGAAGTAGATTCATTGGGTGATTTGGTCACTTACTCTAAAGCAGATTTGATGAAGTTCCGCAACTTCGGTAAGAAATCATTGACTGAACTTGAAGAATTAGTTGATAGTAAAAACTTGAGCTTCGGAATGGATATTTCTAAGTACAAGCTCGACAAAGAATAAGCATGAGACACGGTAAAAAAGTAAATCACCTAGGTAGAAAGGCTGCGCACAGAAAGGCTATGTTGAGTAACATGGCTTGCTCATTAATTGAGCACAAGCGCATCAATACAACTGTACAAAAGGCCAAAGAATTACGTAAGGTGGTTGAGCCATTAATTACTCGTTCAAAAGAAAACTCTACACATAACCGTCGTGTGGCTTTCTCTGTACTCCGTCAAAAAGAAGCGGTAACTGAGCTATTTGTTGTCGTTGCTCCTAAAGTTGGCGATCGTCCAGGAGGTTACACTCGTATTATTAGAACCGGCAACCGTTTGGGTGATAATGCTGAGATGTGTATGATTGAATTAGTAGACTTCAATGAGATTTACGGTCAAGATGAGAAGAAGAAAAGCACTCGTCGTAGCCGTCGTACGAAAGCCACAACAACCGAGGTTCCT
>DMCR01000161.1:3050-5140 GCA_003445735.1 Cryomorphaceae bacterium | reverse complement strand
GCACCACAACTTCCATAGAAATTAGCATTGCAGCACACGAACTTGAATTGGGGTGGGGTCAAGCGACTAAGCTCCCCTAGTTCGTACATTTTCTCCTCATTCCAATAGCCGGTTCGAGCGGCAATTTCGACAGGATCAATGTTGATATAGCCTTGGAGTTTATCTACCGGAAGAATTTCCCCGTGCGCGTGGTGCAACAGCGCCTCCATCACTGCAGGTCCACTGCCTTCCACGACCAATCCTAGATTGAGGTAGGGCAGTTGAATGTCTCTGAGAATACGGGGCAGGTAATGCTCTTCGGTGAGGTAGAACAGCAATCCACTGGCCCCTTGCTTTAGGCGCTCGAGGGCCCAATCGTTAGCTTGAAACTCACGGTCTACGAGGTGCTCTTGTACCATGGTCCACCAAGGTTCTTCCCGAAATCCGGGTTGTTGTGGTGGTCCTTCAGTATATAGCGGTTGAACGGGTGTCCCGTCCGGATAGGTTCTATGGGTGGATTTACTCATCCTGCTCCGTTTCGTATTCTATGATGGTGATGGTTTCTCCTTCTTTGTGCATGCCAAAGTTTTCTCTGGCGTAGCGTTCAAAGGCTTCTGGATTCGTTTCTAACTGGTGCAGCAACTCGCGCTCTTCCGCCAAAGTTTCTTCGTAGAATTCGATGTCGTTTTCGAGGTTTTCTATTTGCTGGTCCAATTCCTCGTGAATGAAATAGTTGTTCGCATCGAGAAAGATCATCCAAATCACAAAGCCCAAACCCGTCAACGCGTATTTGTTCGTGAGCCACTTTAATGCTGGATATTTATCGAATAATTTCATCCCTTCAATTTACTAATGGTTTTCGGGCCGGCAAGACCCTAATCTATATTCTCCGCTAACGAGGTATCGCTGCCTAATACATCTTGCAATCGGATCAATTCCGCGTAGGCACCATCGAGCTTCATCAACTCGTCATGGGTACCGCGCTCAATACCTTGCCCCTGCTCCATCACAACAATTTGATGAGCCTTGCGGATTGTGCTTAATCGGTGTGCAATCACTACCGAGGTGCGGCCCTGCATTAATCGGTCCAATGCCTCTTGTACCAAGCGTTCACTTTCACTGTCTAATGCGCTGGTCGCCTCGTCTAAGATGAGCAATTGTGGGTCCTTCAAAAGGGCGCGCGCGATAGCAATACGCTGACGCTGCCCACCGCTGAGTTGTACCCCGCGGTCCCCTACTTTCGTATCCAATCCTTCCGGAAAACCTTCGATGAACTCCCAAGCATTGGCTTCTTTCGCGGCCTGAATAATCTCTTCTTCCGTAGCCGAAATTTTTCCATAAGTGATGTTCTCGCTTATGCTTCCCCCGAAGAGCAACACATCCTGCGGCACGAGGGCCAAAGACTTGCGCCATGCCTGTAAATCAAAAGATTCAACTGAATGGGCTCCAGAGGAGATCTGTCCGCCTTGGCTTTGGTAAAAGCGCATCAACAAGGAAGCCACCGTAGATTTCCCTGACCCACTTTTGCCCACTAGAGCGAGGGTTTGCCCCTTGGGAAGCTCGAAGCTCAATCCCTGAATGACGGGCACGTCGGGGCGTGAGGGATAAGAGAATTGGACCTCCTTGAAAGAAATGCCTTCCACCTGCGCAGCGGTAACATCTTCTCCACCGACCAATTCCGGCTCCTCGTCCATCAAGGAAAATATCGTCTCGGTCGCCCCAACGGCCTTTTGCAACTGGGCATATACAGAAGCCAGGCCGCCGATAGATCCGCCAATAAAGAGGGCATACAAAATGAATTCATTGAGTTTATCTGCGGCCAATTCTCCCTCATGCACCATTCCAGCCCCGAACCAAATGACCAAGGCGATGGCTCCGAACAAACCGAAGGTGATAAAGCTTGAAAAGGCGCCGCGGTAATAACCGCCTGTGACAGCTAATCCGACCACCTTCTGAATGCGCTCGCGGTAGCGAGAACGCTCCCACGCCTCATTCGCAAATGCCTTCACTGTCTGAATGCCCGCGAAGGTCTCTTCTACGATGGTATTGCTTTCGGCGATTTCGTCCTGCACCTTCTTCGCATATTTACGGATGAATCGGCCAAAAATAAA
>DMCR01000161.1:0-2648 GCA_003445735.1 Cryomorphaceae bacterium | reverse complement strand
GCGATGCCCCCAATGACCATGCTCAATCCACGCAGGAATTCAGCCAAGGTCGTAGTCAAGGTTTCCCCAATCTGTGCGGTATCCGAAGCCACTCGCGAGTTCAACTCCCCAACTCGTTTCGAGGTGAAGAACGACATGGGCAAATGCAGCAAGTGGGTATAAAGGTCTCCGCGGATGGCCGCCAAGGCTCTTTCAGTCACCATCACAAACAATACTACTCTGAAGAATCCCGCCACACCTTGAACGGCTAAAAGACCCATCATCTGCAGCATGTTGTTGCGTAAATTATCCGCCGAAGAAGACATCAGTCCTCCCAAGAGTTTTGGGAAGAGCAAGGAGGTGCCCATGGTGATCAAGAGGAAGAAAAATCCAAGGGCCCAAAGTCCGGCGTGCGGCTTGACATAGGTCATGATTTTACGGAGCTGTCCCAAATCTTTGGCGGTCAACATTTTCCGTTTTTTCTCGTCCGGATTCGATGACTTTTCTCTTCTTCTACTCATACCTGCGAAGTTACGTCCTATGGCCTACCTTTGCGCATCAATTCAGTAAAAATGGCGGGAGCAGAAAACATTAAACCCTACGACCCTAAATCGGACAAAAAAGAGCAAGTTGCGGACATGTTCAACAACATTTCCAAGCGCTATGATTTGTTGAACCACCTCTTATCGTTGAACATCGACAAGGGCTGGCGTACGAAAGTAGTCAAGATGGTGGCTGCCGACGAACCGTCGGTAGTACTGGATGTGGCTACCGGAACGGCAGATTTGGCCATCGCTGTTGCAAAAGGTACAGGCGCAAGCATTACCGGCGCAGATATTAGCGAAGGCATGCTCGAAGTGGGCCGCGGAAAAGTGCAGAAAAAAGGCTTGAACAAGAAGATTGTCTTGGAACTAGGCGATAGTGAAAACCTGCCCTACGCGGACAACACTTTTGATGCCATCACCGTTGCCTTTGGCGTGCGCAACTTCCAGAATCTGCAAAACGGCTTGCGGGACATGAAGCGTGTGTTGAAACCTGGAGGACAATTGGTCGTACTGGAATTCAGCACCCCCAAGCACTTTCCATTCAAGCAGCTGTACTGGTTCTATTTCAAGGCTGTGCTGCCCACTATTGGTAAGCTCATTTCTAAGGACCCTCGTGCCTACACCTACCTTCCGGAGAGTGTCGCAGCCTTTCCTTATGGAGCAGCATTTGAAAAAGAATTGGTCGATGCAGGATTGAAGCCGGTAAAAACCAAGCCCGTAACTTTCGGCATCGCGACCATCTATCAAGCAAGAAAATAAGCGTTGCAGCGTTTACCTTCTCATGAAGAATCTCAAGCTCCTTTTATTGTTCTTGGCGTTGCCTTCGGCGCTCTCGGCCCAATTTGCCCGATTGCGCAACCAACCCTTGTACGACAAAAACGAGCTGCACTTCGGGTTCCATATCGGACTGAATTGGTACAACTTCACCATGGACACCAAAAATCTCACAGAGGTGGATGACATCTATGGAGTGACCAGCGAGGCCTTACCCGGATACAACATCAACATCATCTCGAACCTCCGACTCAGCGAGCATTTCGACCTCCGCTTTACCCCAGGCTTTGCAGCCACAGTGCGCAATCTACACTTTGACATGAACGACCCGTTCACCAATGAGCGCAAAACCATCAGCCGCCAGATCGAGAGCTCGTACGTCCAATTCCCCCTGCACCTCAAATTCAAAAGCGTCCGCATCGACAACTACCGCCTGTACCTCATGGGCGGCATTCGCTACGCCAACGACCTCGCATCGAAAGCCAAGGTGGTGGACGATAACTTGTTCAAACTGCAGCGCCACACCGCGGATTATGAGATAGGATTCGGCACGGATTTCTACTTTGAATACTTCAAATTCTCACCTCAGATCCGCGCATCTTGGGGATTGACAAACTTGTTGGTGCAAGACGGCACCCCACAGGTCAGCGCCTTGGATGGCATTCGCAACCGCGCCGTTCTCATCAACTTCACCTTCGAATAGTGCAGAAGGGCGTACAGTACATGTTGATTTCTGTCGGCTGCTTCGCCGGGGTCAACCTTATGATCAAATTCTTGACCAATATCCCGGCAACGGAATTGGTCTTATTTCGCTCCATCATCACTTTAGCAATCAGCTATGTGCTGCTACGTCGGCGAAAAATCAACCCATGGGGAAATGACAAGAAATGGTTGTTGATCCGCGGAATTGCCGGCACCACTGCCCTGACCATCTTCTTTTACACCATACAGAAGATGCCGCTGAGCGCTGCCGTAACCATCCAATACCTCAGCCCCTTCTTCACCGCTTTTATTGCTGGATTCATGCTCGGGGAGAAAACTCGATGGGCACAATGGGGATTCTTTGTCCTTTCCTTCGCTGGAATTGTCATAGTCAAGGGGTCAAGTGCCCAAATTCCTACTGATCTGCTCCTCCTCGGGGTCGTTTCGAGTGTGTTCTCTGGCCTCGCCTACAATGCTATTCGCAAACTCAAAAATGAGGCCCCGCTTGTCGTCGTCATGTACTTTCCTCTTGTGGCCACTCCAGTGATGATTGGTTTCAGCTTTTTCAATTGGATCACCCCCGTAGGTATGGAATGGCTACTCCTGATAGCAGTTGGAATTTTGACCCAATTCGCCCAAGTCTACATG
>DMCR01000191.1 GCA_003445735.1 Cryomorphaceae bacterium | reverse complement strand
AAAAATATTCCCTAAAATAAATTTATTTTAGGGAATAACGTCGTGGAGCTGGCGAGAATCGAACTCGCGTCCAAACAAGGAAGCCTGAGGCTTTCTACATGCTTATCTTATGATTAGGTTTTCGACCAATCTCTGAGCACAAGCACCCTAATCATGGCTTAGCCTCTATACTTGAATTAGCCCGCGAGGCGAGAGCCAATTGCATTCCTGAATTTTCCACACCTTGTGATCAAGCGCCTCAGGACTTGGGCTCTTGCAAGATGTTCAGCTCCTGCACCTAGTGTAGGATTAGCAAAATCGACATACTGTCAGATTAAGCGGCCAAAGCGTAAGAATCTTCGCCAGTTATAAAAAGTGAAGCGGTGTATTAACGAGCTGCCCCTTCCGCGCTCGACATGCTTACATCAACCTTCGGCTTGCTGTCAAAACCAGTCAGCCCCGATTTAGAGGGCAAAGATACACTAATTCTATTCCAAAATTGTGGACAGTTGTACTACCTTTAGGAGCATGAAAATCGGCATTCTTAGAGAGGGTAAAGTCCCTATAGACAAGCGTGTAGCACTGACCCCGCAGCATGCCTCGGCATTACAACAGACATTTTCTTGCACGGTGGTGGCGCAACCATCGCCCATCCGTGCCATTGGAGATAATGAATATGTGGCGGCTGGTATTCCGTTGCAAGAAGATCTGAGCGATTGTGATGTGCTCTTTGGAGTCAAAGAGGTGCCCATTGACCAGCTTATCCCGAACAAGACCTATTTTTTCTTCTCGCACACGTATAAAAAGCAGCCCTACAATGCGAAGTTGTTAAAGGCTTGTGTGGAACGCAGTGTTCGTTTGATTGATTATGAGCTATTAACAAAGAATGGTGCTCGGGTTGTTGCCTTTGGTCGTTTTGCAGGTCTCGTAGGTGCCTATAATGGCTTGCGCGGCTGGGGAGAGAAATACGGTCAATACACATTGAAGCCGGCCCACGAGTGCAAGGACATGGAAGAAATGTTTGCGCAGCTTCAAGGCATTGAGTGGCCTTCAGATGTGCGCATTCTACTGACGGGTAAAGGCCGCGTGGCAGGTGGTGCAGTTGAGACATTAAAGGCTTCGGGAATTCCGCAGATTTTACCAGATGAGGTTTCGAGTTACGAAGGATGTTTTTGGAGCCAATTGGACGTTGAAGAGTACTATAAAACCAACGACGGACGACCTTTCGATCGCAAGGAACTGTTTGCGGATCCGAGAGGCTATGAGAGTGATTTCATGCGTTATGCACCTTTTGCCAAGCTATACATCGCTGGGCATTATTACGACAGTCGCGCACCATATATTTTCACTAGAGAAGATGCCAAGCGGCTAGATTTTGCCATAACCTATGTATCCGACATCAGCTGTGATATTGATGGCCCAGTTGCTTCTACACTACGCGCTTCAACCATAGACGATCCATTCTACGGCTATTCGGCCCGTGAGGAAAAAGAGATAGATCATAACCACCCAGAAGCAATCGGAGTCATGGCTGTAGACAATCTGCCTTGTGAGTTGCCTCGAGACGCTTCGCTAAGTTTCGGCAGTGATTTGATGAAGCACGTGATTCCGGCGCTGTTTAACGGTGACGCGGAGGGTGTGCTCGAACTTGCTACGGAATGTGCGCACGGTGCATTGACGGATAAATTCACTTACCTTCAAGAATATATAGATCAAGCCTGATGGCTAAAAAGACGCTTCATACTCAAAAATCGGCCATAGATGGGCCTTCCGTGAATCCAAAGTTTCAGGCGGGAAAAAGACCGGCTTGGAGTGTAGAGGAATTGGAGCGCGCTATTCTGAAAGGAGATCGTGCGGCGCTAGCTGCGGGCATCACCTTGGTGGAAAGTGAAGCGGCAGAGGATACGGTTAAGGCAGGGACGCTACTCGAAAAGTTGTTACCACATGCCGGGAATAGCGTTCGATTAGGCATTTCTGGGGTTCCGGGGGTCGGGAAGAGTACGTTCCTGGAATCTTATGGGGTGCACTATTTAGAGTTGAATGAAGAGGCGCGGTTGGCCGTATTGGCCATTGATCCGTCTTCTTCTAGATCTCAAGGCGCCATTTTGGGAGATAAGACCAGAATGGTGGAGCTGGGGCGCCATGAACGTGCCTTTATTCGTCCTACCGCCTCATCAGGAGCTTTGGGCGGTGTCGCTCGTGCGACAAAGGCAGCCATCGTATTGTGCGAAGCAGCAGGTTATACCCATGTGTTCGTGGAGACCGTTGGTGTGGGGCAAAGCGAAACGGCAGTGTCCCAAATGGTCGATGCATTCCTGTTTTTGGCGATGCCAGGGACGGGAGATGAGCTGCAAGGCATTAAAAAAGGAATTATGGAGATGGCTGATTTGATTGCCATCAATAAATCCGAGGGCGATAATGCTCCCGCAGCAAAACGAACCCGCGTGGAATTGCAGCGTGCTTTACAATTTAGTACAAGGAACGAGTTTAATTGGACTCCAAAAATCACCTTGATTTCAGCGTTAGAATGTCAAGGATTTAAGGAGCTAGATGGAGCGATCGATCAATGCATCCGCCATTCTAGAGGGCAGGGTTGGTTTAAAGAGAAGCGCCGTCGACAAGCAGAGTACTGGTTTGAGGTGGAGGTGAAACATTCGTTACGAAATCTACTACAACAGCATTCAGTTCTTCAGGCAGAATATGACGCATTGCGAGTGCAGGTAGGCCAAAGCGAGTTGG
>DMCR01000080.1 GCA_003445735.1 Cryomorphaceae bacterium | reverse complement strand
CTCACCCTTGACAGCGACTACAGGTGGGAACCCTACTTGTTTTGATAACTCACCTAACTTCCTCGAAGACCCTCAGGTCATTTCATGTACTGGTGTTGATGGAGTGTACAATAACCTAAGTTACGATCCAGATTTGGATTCTTTGTATTACGATTGGTCTTACCCTTGGTCTGCTACTTCATTCTCATCAAACCCTGCTTCGAACTCGGTAAACTTTGCTTCAGGATACACATACAATAATCCTATGCCTTCAACGGGGAGCTCAACGGGTGCTGATATCAATAATGAAACCGGAGAAATCACCTTTAATTCAGCAGTTGCAGGATCATGGGCAACCTGTGTTAAAATCGAGGAATGGCGCTGTGGGCAATTGATTGGAGAAATATATCGCGATATTCCTATTGTGACAGTGGCATGTACACCTCCGACAGGACTATGTTCGTCAGCATTTGTGGATCAAGAACCAGAAATGTCATTAACTATTGATTCGTCTTTGATGAACCCGACTGTTCTTACCCCTGTTGTGAATACCGCAGGAGATACCATTTACTATTACACCGAAGTATATCCTGGTGATACAGTACGTTTCAAGATTTCTTCTGCAGACCCATATCCTAATCCCAACTGTACCTCTCAGAACATTCAATTCAAGGCGAGTGGGGGTAACTTGAGTTCGGCTTCGAACTACAGCAATCCCAACAACTGTTTGTTTAATCCACCTTGTGCTACGCTATCTTCTCTTAATCCCGGTAATGTATTTACCTATCCGGGTATAAACAATGTTCAGTTCAACTGGTACATAGATTGTAACCACTTGTTCTATNNTCGTAAGTTCACCTCCAGCCGTAACTTTCACTCCATTAATTGGACCTGCTCCAACTCCAAGCATTAATTCTTCAAATGATACGATATGGAGTATCTATTGTAATCTGAATGATACAATTGCTTTTAGTTTATCTTCTAGTGATCCCTATGCAAATCCTAATTGCTCAAGCCAGAATATTTCTTTTGAGGGTAGTGGTATAATCCTAAGTCTTGATACTGTATACCAGCAAGACACTACAATTATTGGTGCCACAGCGGCAAAGGTACACTCGTTGAGTCCGGGAGGTGGATTTTCATATCCGGGAATTCTAGGGGTAAATTTTGGTTTGCGGATAGATTCAACCCATTTACAATCGACGCCTTACTGTTCATCAAACCAAATCAAATACCCGTTTAAGTTCAGTTTCCTTGACGACGAATGCCCGATACCTCAACGTACTGATATTTTTGTTAATGTATACGTAAATTCTTCCACACCTGCATTGCCACAAACTAACGGATGTTTCGTTCAAAATTCAACTAATAACGAACTGAAGTGGAGTCCTTCATTGGATACTGGAACAGCTTGGGGTTTTTATCTAATTGAATCTTTTAATGCGAATGGAAATATCTTAGCCACAGATACTCTTTACAACTGGAATGATAGCGTTTTTATTGATACAGTTAATTTCAATCAAGCTAAAACCTATGAATTATCAGTTTTCAATGCCAGTGGGTTCTCAAATGGCGCTGTCGCCGTCTTCAGTTCAACTACGGGATCATTAGCAGTGTCAAGCATCTATTATAATCCACCAAACTACATCACGGCAGTAGCAACAGGTGGTTCGGAGTATTTTTGGTCCGCAGATAAACCAATATTCATTGATAACGTCAAAAACGACAGCGTTCAAATAGCTTTACTGACTGATTCTACAACGCTTCACATTCAAGCGGATAATGGAATAAGTTGTTTGTATCAAAACTCTATATTACTAAGAGATACAAGCACCTTCATCTGCGATGTGTATGACACAACATACATAAGTGTATATGACACCACTTACATCACTCAAATTGATACCGTCTACTTAACTGTTACGGATACATTAATCATAGACGTATCGTTGATTGGAATCAACCCACCTATGTTTGAGTATCAGGTATTATTATATCCTAACCCAACCAACAACTATTTGTACGTCGAGGTGCCTCAGAACATGATCAGTCAATCCTATTCAATGGAGATTAAAAACTCCTTGGGTCAATCAATATTTGGGGTCGCAATGGACAAGCAACTGATAACAATCAACTTCAATAGTTTTGGATCTGCAGGTGCCTATACACTATCGGTCAAAGACTCGGGAGGAAATGTCGTAGATACTAGAATTATATTACTCCAGTAGAATAGCTGAAAATATTTAGACAACTGGTTGTTTTATAAACACTTGGGATTCTTATAAAAAGAAAACCCAAAGACAAAATGTCTTCGGGTCTCGTGTAGTAGACATTCTGGAGAAAAGGTCCAAGAATTCAATGAATGACACTCAATAATTGCATCGGTCGTTGGTTTATCCAAATTACGTATTGACCTGTGGGCCAATTCTCAACATTTATCGTGATTGATTCATTTATATGTTCTGTGGCAAAGAACGGTTGGCCATAAATATTGTAGATGGCAATTGACCCATGCCCTTTAGGAACGTTATCAATAATAAAGTTTGTAGTAGCTGGATTCGGATAAATAAGGGCAAGAGAACCTTCAAGATCATTCTCGTTAATTGACAGCACACTTGTACCAACATTGATGTCTCCAACAAACTCCCACCTATAAAGGATGCTTCCAGGAATAATAGTATCAGGCTCCCAATACAACGTATCGATGTTCTGGCAAGCCATTGGATAAACATTTCCTGTAGACATATCTAGAACAGAATCATTCATTATTATTGAAGACACTATCATTGAATCACTTAGCGGAACCGTATGATTGAATCCCATGTGACCAGCATCTTCTCCATATGTTGTGTCCTGATGAATGAGACCACCTTGAAGATGAGTAATATCCCAGTAAATCACATTATGCTCCCTCGGCCAAAGTAAGTATGGGCCAGAATGATATAGCTTAATATAATCTGTATCGGAGACATTTACAGCCATCCCTAACATGCTGCAATCTATCTGTGCATTGGTAGTTAATCCAAAAAAAGTACACAAAAGGGATAAATAAAGATTTCTCATTTTCGAGCGATTTAAGTTAATGCCCATTCAAGTACGCACTCTAATTGGAATCCAACAGAAGGAATAGGCCCAGCAGTATTTACACTAAAAGCGTTTTCGGCGTAGGCACGGTCCTTTTTCCAAAAGGCAAAGTTGTCTTGAGCATAAGTTCCTGTGCATAACATCATAGTGATACATACAATTATAAATCGTTTCACAAATAATGGTTTTGTTTGTTTTAAAATTAGCATTTAAATCATAATAAACTGTTTTACAGCATTTTATTTAAAAATATTAGTAGCATAATGAGTCACGAAAATTCTTCTTGAGCACAAAAAAGCCCTGATGCTGTGCATCAAGGCTTTTCCTTGTAGACATTCTGGAGAATAGGTATAAGGTCAAGTTTACCCGCGATACCTCTCCTAAAAAACCCTATCCGTCTAATCTATTACAAATTCAAAGTAGTACACCAATCTCTTAAGGCTTGACGATCAGCATTGGATATGGAGCTATGATCGAAGCTTGTCGCATTCTCAAAGGGCGGCGGCATGACCAATTCGTCCAACGGGTAATTCTGAAAGTGATCCGTGCATTGGGGTCTATGACAAGAGGTACACGAATTCTGAAGAGTAGTAGTATGAGGTTGTTGCCACTCTTCCCCAACAACTAAATAAGGAGCCATACCCGTTAATGGCAACATTAATTCTGAAGTGTCGTTTGGGTTCCTCAATTGGTCCACGGCGGGAGTATGCAAAAAGGGACTAGCCATATGGCAGTTCACACAGTTAAAAACTTCAGTCATCTGCCTTGGCGAAGCCCAATAGTCGTTATAATCAGAGTCTTGAGGGGTTGGGACGTTATTTGGGTCACTTAATTCGTCGATTTCGAAAAAGCATGTTTGCCCTGTTGAATACTTGTGTCCAATTACACCAAGGCCACTTCCTCTAAAAAAAGTGATAAAAACAACATCATTATTTTCCGTACCATCAGGGTTTATCCCGGCATATCTTCCCATTCTATTGCCCAATTCACATGAACCATTAAAGGCAAAGGGATGATCACAATCGTCTGGATTATCGCTATTGTGTAATAGAGTCATGCCATTTTTAGTCATTGGAATCTCTACAGCATCATCGTATTTAAAATCAGGTAACGGCCCTAAAACAGATTCACAATCATAGGCATGTTCAAGCGCAGTTCGATTAGAGTCTGTTTTTCGACAAGAGTTAAAAGCCAAGACGGTTAGCAATATGAGAACAATCAGTTTTGATTTATTCATGAGCGGTAAAGTATTGAATTTCAAAATTATGAGACTAAAACAAGTCCTTAAATCCAAAATCTATGCCATGTATCTGGATTGCGAACAGTGCTGAACAAGGACAAGTACGGACACAAAAAAAGCCCTGATGCTGGGCATCAAGGCTTTTCCTTGTAGCGGAGGCAGGACTCGAACCTACGACCTTCGGGTTATGAGCCCGACGAGCTACCAACTGCTCCACTCCGCGCTAATAGGACGGCAAATATAGGGAGGTTATTGGCATTCTACCAAACTATTACTTAAGGAAAAAGTGTAAGTATAAAAGAGTGGTCCATCAGCAAAGACACTTTCTATTGATGCTTGTTCAAGTTTAATGATGATATTTAATGGGGTATCACACATATTTTCATAACTTACTTAGAGTCAACCAACATAAACTTTAAACCATGAAAAAATTAGTGATTTGCACCCTTCTACTAAGTATGTTTGCTTGCTCACAGAATGTTGAAGAAGTCTCGAATATCGAGTCAATTGAAGCATCTTCGGTGCAGGAAAACATCTCGCAAATGTCCATACATCTTTTTGATCTGCCTGATGGAATTAGTGAAGATGAGTACATCGCAGATATAGAAAAACTGAATTCCTTTTTTATCGCCTCTGGTTACGGTAAAAACTATACCGTGCTCAAGGTTGCTGATGATAATGAGGCAGACCAATATAGATATGCCTTGGTGAGTTCTTATCCAAGTGCTGAAGTATATGCTGCATCACATGATCAAGGTCCAGATTATGAAGCTTTTGTTGATGAGATAAAAGCCAAATATCAGGTCATAATCGACACCGAAATCTATCGTAAGGTATTTAACATTAACTAATGCGCTATGGTTACTAAGAGAATTATTAGCTTCATATTATTCATAATAATTAGTACCGCTATGAACGCTCAAACAAAAAAATACTTTATTCATTTAACCTCCGACCCGATAAAAAATCCTTCTGCTGCTTTGATGTCCATTCATGCCGCTAGCGAAGCTTTGAATCAAGGACACGAGGTTATATACTTTGCTGCAGCTGATGGAGTACAAATTCTAATAAAGGATGTTATCTCAAATATTCATACCGCCACAAAGCATGGTGGAGGAGATTCCAAAATGAGTGAAATGGCTATATCGAAATTAGAACAGTTTTCAAGAGAAGGCGGTATAATTCACGTTTCCGAAGGGTCCTTTATAACCTATGGAGTTACCCAAGAAAATGCATCTGAAATCCTCATTGGAATAGAAAATATAAATTGGAGCTATCCAAAACAGCTTATTGAGGAAAGCGCCAAGGCTGACCTTGTTTTTTCTTATTAGTATTATTAACCCGGTCCAATTGGGCCATAACACTCTATAAACTATGGAAGATGGAATGCTCGTTCCTGTAATTATTGCATCAGTACTCACTTTAATGTGTGTATATGGTGTCATCACTCAAAAGCTAATTTTCACAAGACACGGACTATTTTGGTTTGGCGTCATGGTATTTTTAGCCAACATGATATCGGCTGTTCAAACTGGTGGTACTGGTGAAGCTGAGATGATTATGATTTCAACTGGATTACTCTACGGATTACAAGCAGTTTTGATGTATCCATTTGTTACTCATCCTTTTGACAACTCCAATAAAGCGGCCTATTTCGCTCAAAAGAGAATTGCCATTTGTATTACTTCAATCAACGGCGTCATACCGGTGTTACACTTACTCGGTTTCGATTTAGGAATACCTGATATACTGCCAATCTATCACGGAGTCATTGCCCTTTTGGGTGTTGGAATGACTGTTAAGTTTTTCCGAGGATCTGTGGTGGTAAAATAACAACCTCCTGACAGCCCAGGGATTTGATAGTTCCTGGGCTATTCTACTTTCCAAAAATATCTTCGAGGTGTTTTGGGCCTTTTTGGATTTCAGTTTCAGTCAACACCTGCTTCAATTCGCCATCTGCAAGGAATACGCAACTAGAACATAACTCCACCACTTCTTGCATGATGTGGGTGGAGAAAAGGACCGTCTTATCAGCAGCAATTTCCTTGAGTAAAGCACGGATTTCTACTAATTGCGCAGGGTCTAAACCTGTGGTCGGTTCGTCTAGGATCAATACAGCCGGATCTGGGATTAGGGCGGCTGCTAATCCTACACGTTGGCGATATCCTTTGGATAAGGCACCAATTTTTTTGTGCTGCTCTGGCTCTAAGATGGTTTGAGCGATTACCTCATCTACTCGGGAATTGGGCACCTTATATACCGATGCTACATATGCCAAATATTCCTTCACATAAAGTTCGAGATACTGCGGATTGTGCTCCGGCAAATACCCCAATGTGCGCTGCACCTTTAGTGGATCATCCGCCACATTCACGCCATCTACAGTGACCGTTCCTTCGTCCGGAATGACCGAGCCAGTGATGATTTTCATAAGCGTACTTTTCCCAGCGCCATTTGGCCCCAATAACCCAGTGATCTGCCCGCGCTTTATCTCTAAAGAAATAGTATTCAAGGCCTTCTGAGGCCCATAGAATTTGGTGATATTTTCAACGAGGATACTCATGATTTAATTCCCATCAAATCTAAAAAGAATGCATATTCCATGGCCGTCTCCTTCAAGGCCGCAAATCTTCCTGAGGCGCCACCGTGTCCTGTATCCATATTGCAATACATGAGCAGTGGCTGTTCTGGATTCGTGCGGGTCTTTCTAAGACGCGCCATCCACTTTGCAGGTTCCCAATACTGCACTTGACTATCATGTAGACCCGTAGTGATAAGCATGGCCGGATAATCCTGAGCCTTGACATTATCATACGGACTGTAGGATTTCATATAGTGGTAGCTGTCTTCATTCTTAGGATTTCCCCACTCGTCGAACTCACCCGTAGTAAGCGGAATACTTTCGTCCAACATGGTGGTCACCACATCGACAAAAGGCACGGCGGCGATCACACCGCGGAACAGATCCGGACGGTCGTTTACCACTGCACCCATCAATAATCCGCCAGCACTGCCACCCATAGCCATAAGGGTTTCTGGGATAGCATAACCTTTCTCGATCAGTACCTCGGCACAGGAAATAAAGTCGGAAAATGTATTTTTCTTTTCAAACATCTTACCGTTCTCATACCAAGGACGGCCCATGTATTGCGAGCCACGAATATGGGCAATAGCATATACAAATCCGCGATCGAGTAGGCTCAACCTAACGCTTGAAAACGAAGGGTCGATGGTGATTCCATAACTTCCGTAGCCATATAGCAAGGTGGGGTTAGGTCCGTTTTCACGAAGCATGCTCTTCTTATACACAATGGATACAGGCACCTTCGTGCCATCGTTCGCAGTTGCCCATAAACGCTTGGTTTCATAAGCACTAGCATCGTAGCCGCCTATCACTTCTTGCTGCTTTTGTACGGTCTTTTCTCCCGTCTTAAAGTCGTAATCTATCACGCTCCCTGGTGTGGTTAGCGAAGTATATCCATAGCGCAGGTGACCCTGATCAAAACTAGGATTGTTGCCGAGGTAGACCATATATACTTCCTCTTCAAAAGGAAGGTAGTACGCCTCACCGTCCCAAGGCTGAATACGCAAATGCGTAAGTCCATCAGAGCGTTCCTCAAGCACTAAATAATCAGAGAAGAGCTCCATAGATTCGAGATACACATCCTCGCGATGGGCGATGACATCTTCCCATTGTGCTTTTGAAGGATTCGTAACAGGAGCTTTGACCAATTTAAAATTCGTCGCCTCATCCGCGTTGGTGCGAATATAGAAGTGCTCACCAAAATGGCTCACACCGTATTCCAAGCCGCGCTCACGAGACTGAATCATTTGAAACTCCGCCAGTGGGTCATTGGCCGGAATGAATCTATATTCATCGCTCATGGTCGAGCCACTGCCGATGATGATGTATGCCTTGCTACGTGTCTTATATACGAAGGTCGAGAATGTCTCGTCCTTTTCTTCAAAGATGATTTCGTGCTTCCCGGCGTGGGCATCCCAGCGTTTGATCTTATCGCTGCGCAGGGTTTCCAAATCTTTCACAGTATAGAACAAATAGTTTCCATCCGCACTCCACGTCGAGCCGCCAGTACACTCTTTCTCTGTCACCACGTCGATGGCACCACTTACCAAATCCTTCGTATAGATGGTGTAGATTCTACGGCTCACCGTATCCACCCCAAAGGAAATTTTTTGATTTGACGGGTGCATGCTCAAGCCAACTACCTGGAAGTATTCATGCCCTTCCGCCAGCTCATTAACATTCAGCATGATCTCTTCTTCCGCCTCTAACGATCCCTGCTTACGACAGTATAACGGGTACTCAAGGTCTCCCTCGTAGCGGGTATAATAGAAATATCCGTCCAATTCGTAAGGCACAGAGCTATCGTCTTTTTTAATACGCGCGACCATCTCATCGTATAATCGGCCTTGTAAATCCTCAGTGCCGGCCATGATTTTCTCACGGTAGGCATTCTCAGCATTCAAATAGTCAATGACTTCTGGGTTCTCGCGCTCGCGCAGCCAGTAGAATTCATCCACACGAGTATCCCCGTGCTCGGTCATTTCAAATGGAATTTCTTTTGCTCTAGGTTCGCCCATAGGCGTTGTATCACTCATAGTGCATTGGGTAAGAAGGGTCACAAAACTAAAACCTAAGATTGCCTTTTGTCGCATTAGGAAAAAATTTTAGAGGTACAATCGGAATAGGTCCTTTAATGTACACAATATGAAGCACTCCATCCAAGTTCTTTGCTGCGCAGTTCTACTTACAAATTGTACACGACCGGAACTTATTTTAGACCTCTAAAGTCGACATCGGCGTCGACGGCATCATGTCAGACTAACCAAATTAGGTTGCTGAATTAATTTATTGACCTACTTGAGCACGCGCTATTTGCATGCGCTGCATTCCCTGTTTAGACCCTTCATGGTTTGGATTATAGCTCAACGCCTCGCGGTAATCCGACTCCGCATTCTTGATATCGCCCAAAAGTTCAAAGCAATAGCCTCGGGCATATAAGGCGCGATGATTCACAGGTTGAATCCGTAAGGCTGTGTTGAAATAGCCTCGAGCTTCAGGATACAATTGCAACTGCAAGTGAATGTAGCCGAGATTAAACCAACTTTCTATATCATCTGGGTCCAATTGTGTACAGGTCGTAAAATCTTCCAAAGCCCGATTCCAATCCTGCATTCCCAAATGGAACATACCTCTATTGTATAATGCTATTCTGTTCTGAGGTTGCAACTCTACTAGGCGGTTGAAGTATGCCAACGCTAAAGGATTACCCAATGCGCTGTACAACACCCCGCACATGTCTAATGCTTCGATATATTCTGGATCCAAATCGATGGCTTTTTGAAACCACTCTAGTGCTCTTATGGTATCGCCTACGGCATCGCGCATCAACAGACCTTTCAAGAAATGAGCTTCTGGATTTGATGGGTCCATTTCTATGACCTCATCTACCAATTCCGCACTCTTCTCAAACTCAGTCACTATATGATACAACTCCGCCATCTTCAATCGACACGGTACATTATCCGGATCCTCCGCCATACATTTTTGCCAAGCATCTCTGCTTTGACGCGTTTGGTTCGTAGAAAAACTGATATCCCCCCACAACTCCAATGCCTTAGTTCGCGAACTATCTAATTGCAATACCGCCGCCACATCGGCCGTCGCATATTTCAAATTCTGTTGACGTAAATACACCTCAGCACGCGCCTCCAATGCTTCCATATCATTGGGCGCATAGCGAATAATGTCATTCAAGCTGTCCAAAGTTGTAGTACGCTGTGCAGCCGAAGCCTCGACCCGAGTCTCTTGAACTTCAGTGGCTTTACCGCCCATACTTTGGCAACTCCACACGCACAGTGTCGGGATTAAAAGGAGGAATTTTCTCATAGGTCAAAAATGAGGCAAAAAAAGAGCCCCGCCAAGCGGCGGGGCTCCTATATCT
>DMCR01000037.1:1225-6902 GCA_003445735.1 Cryomorphaceae bacterium | reverse complement strand
TTTACCTACGGCGTGTGGAACGGCATTCGTAAATTCCCGGAAGGAATCAATACGGACAAGCATTGGGAAAGCCAGCCAAGTATTTCGCCAAATGGGGATGTTCTTTATTTTACGAGCGATCGCCCCGGAGGATTCGGTGGTTTGGATATTTACCGCGCTTACAGATCTCATGATGGCGAGTGGAGTGCTCCCGAAAATTTGGGTCCTACGGTTAATACGAGGAAGAATGAAAAGAGTCCATTCATCCACGCGGATAGCGAGAGTTTGTACTTCGCAAGCGACGGACATCCGGGTATGGGTGGATACGATTTATTCAAGATCAAAGTAGTGAGCGGTTCTGCCGGTTGGGAGAAGCCTCAGAATTTGGGCTATCCTATCAATACTGAGAAAGATGAGATCGGTTTGATGGTGACCATGGACGGACAACAAGCCTATTTTGCGACGAATAAGATCAATTCGGCGAACGGCTGGGACATCTACTACTTCGATCTCTACGAAGCTGTTCAGCCTGAGGAGGTGGTTCTTGTCAAAGGCCAATTAAAAACTGCGGATTTTGTCACCGACGATGAGCCGAAAGTCGTACTGAAAAATTCTAAAACTAGCCAAGAGACGAACTTGAACATAAATGAGGAAAACGGTTCCTTTTCTGCGGTCGTCATGAAAAAAGAATTGAATGACATAATAATAACTTTAGAGGCGAAAAAGGCATCGTTTAGTGCTGCTCCTGTGCGCCTGATGCCAAAATTAGAGAATCAAATAAATGTTGTTGAACTGGAGTTAAGACATGATGAATTGGCCGCTGGTGAATCCTACCCAATTCCACATATTCTATTTCAAACGGCGTCAGATCGATTTGATGCCCAAAGTGAATTACTCATCGCTGAGTTTTCGGAATTTTTAGCAGCTACACCTTCATTGCGCGTAGAGATTCAAGGTCACACCGATAATATTGGAGATGCTGGGACCAATTTGGCCTTGAGCCAGCGTCGTGCGCGTCGGGTTGCTGAGACCATTAAGTCCTGCGGCATTGACGCGGTTCGTATCAGCTCACGCGGATATGGTGAAAGCAAGCCAGTTGCTTCCAACGAAACAGAGGTCGGCCGGGCGCAAAACCGCCGTACTGTATTCGTGGTAAAATCTTTGTAACAAAAAAATCCCCAACCAACGGCTGGAGATTTTCGATTTAAATCTTCTGTGGATTAGAAGCGACGCTCTTTGATACGAGCCGCTTTACCGGTGCGTTCTCTCTGGTAGAAGATACGAGCGCGACGAACTTTACCTTTCTTGTTGACTTCAATCTTTTCGATAGCTGGAAGATGCACTGGGAAGATACGTTCTACACCTACATTACCGCTCATTTTGCGGATGGTAAATGTTTCAGTAACACCTGAGCCTCTGCGCTGTAATACTACGCCGCGGAAAAACTGCGTACGGGTTTTATCACCTTCTTTAATCTGAGTGTATACTGTAATAGTATCACCAGCGCCAAATTCTGGAAGGTCTTTCTTTTCTACAAATTCGCTTTGTACGAACTGGACTAAATCCATGGTATAAAAAATTTACAATCACTATGAGCCAACATTCACAACTTTTGCCAGAGGTTGACACTTAGCCCCTGTAGGGACGGCAAAAATAGATAAAAATTCTAATTAAAACTGCTCACGGACAGCAAAGTGGAAATCGCCTTCGATTTGAGCGTTTTCGTCGCTATCAGAACCGTGTACCGCGTTCTCACCAATACTAGTAGCGTACTTCGCGCGGATGGTGCCTTCAGCAGCTTCAGCTGGGTTAGTAGAACCGATTAGCATTCGGAAACTTTCGACAGCGTTCTCTTTTTCCAAGATTGCTGCAACGATAGGACCTGAAGTCATGAATTCAACAAGCTCACCGAAGAATGGACGCTCGCTGTGTACCTCGTAAAACGCCTCAGCATCAGCCTTAGAAAGTTGTGTCAATTTCATTGCAGAGATGCGGAATCCAGCTTCAGCGATGTCGTTCAAGATGGCACCGATGTGTCCGTTTTGAACCGCATCAGGCTTAATCATTGTTAGGGTCTTAGTACCTGCCATGTTTTGAGTTTTTTCGATTTTTGGATTGCAAAGGTACACTTTTCCTGCACCTTTGTATTTAATAAGTCAAGAGAATGAAAGAAATCCGACTCGACAATTTCACTGATGAATTTGATAAATCGCAGCGTATTGTGATTACAAATCATACTAATCCAGACGGGGATGCGATGGGAAGCGCATTGGCCTTGCAACGCGTTTTGGAAAAGTTGGGCAAAACAGTCCACGTGATAGTACCCAATCCTTATCCGAAATTCCTGTGGCATCTTACCGGTAATGACCGAGTGCTAATCTACAGTAACGGAAAAAAGACGGCCAATGCCCACATCGAAGCAGCGGACATGATCTTTCATCTAGATTACAATGCCTACCACCGCAGTGCTGATATGGAGGAGGCCCTCCGTGCTGCCCAGGCGAAAAAGGTGATGATTGACCACCACCAACAGCCCGAGAGCTGGCCAGATTTTATTTACAGCGATACGGTCATGAGCTCCACTTGTCAGATGGTTTATGAATTCTGTGCCATGTATAATTGGGACCAATTCTTAGATAAAGAATCCGCCGAATGCCTCTACACTGGTATAGTTACAGATACGGGCAGCTTCAAATTCAGGGCCACGACCTCACGCACCCACGAGGTTGCGGGCAAGCTCCTCGATTTAGGAGTGGACAGCCAGCAGCTTCAAAATAAAATTTTTGATAGCCAACCTGCCGCTCGTTTGAAGCTGCTAGGTACAATGCTTGGACAAATGGAAACTAGTGCGGATGGCACGGTAGTACTCTTGTATTTGAGTAAAGTCCAGTGCGATGCCCTTGGATACGAAAAAGGGATTACCGAAGGCTTCGTTAACTATGGCCTCAGTGTGGACGGCGCTCAGATCGCTTGTTTCATGCGTGAAGAAGAAGGCATCGTGAAGATCAGCCTTCGTAGCAAGGGATTGTTGGATGTGAATGAGCTGGCCCGGGCGTCTTTTAATGGCGGTGGGCATAAGAATGCTGCGGGCGGGCGATTGGATACCGATATAGCCACAGCCTTGGCGCATGCTAAAACTCATTTGCCGTGGTCGTAAGAGCAACGCTTGTGTTTATGGCAGCGCTTTTGACGAGTTGTATCCAGCCTGCTGAGGTTCAAGAGAAGCGTTCTGTGATGGATCCTATGGAGCGCAACAGGATGTATTTAGCACAAGAAAGACAATTGATCGATCAATACATCGAAAGCCACCAGTTAGAAGGTATTGAGCCGAATGGCTACGGGATGTTTGAATTGCCCGTGACAGAAGGTGAGGGTGCGACTGCGGAAATAGGCAATAGAATAGTTTATGAAGCCACTGTATACCTGTTGGACGATAGTGGAGTGGGTCGTTATAGAGATACTATTGAGCTTGGTTATAGCCAAGTAGAAGTGGGTTTACACGAAGCATTAGAGGGAATGAAAGAAGGGGATGTGAAGCTCGTTCTCATCCCCTCCTTTTTAGCGCATGGCATTGCGGGTGATTTGGACAAAGTCCCGCCTCAATCGCCGTTGCGTTATGATCTTCGTCTTATCCAGGTAAGCCGCTGATAGTGAGAGCTGCTTTTGGATGTTTATCCATTGCGGTCATGCGAATGAATTGGCTCATGAACTCCCCTGAAGTACAATCAGCTCCAGATAGTTCGAACCCAGCAGTATTACCTTTTCTAATAAATCCTACCGCATCCATGAAGGTCGTTGGATTGCTCCATACTCCCATGAAGGCACCGTTTCCGTAGTGTACCTCTAACGTGCTATAATCATAATAAGTTTGCTCTGGATCATTGGCGTTAAAGAGTACCTTGGTGATAAACATATTGTTTTCCGCAAATGTGAAGTAAATACTATCACAGGTAAGGGTAAGCTCGTTGGTTGTTTTGCGATCATGATTATAAACTTCGAACCCATCTACCAAGAATGTAGTGTTATTCATGAAGGCTTGCGCGCCGGTATCATTAGGCATCACACGCTCATTAGAACAGCTTGTCATAGCAGTACCAATAAAGGCTGTAGAAAGAATAATGCTCAAAATATGTTTCATGACTATTGCTTTTAAGGAGCTAAACACAGTACTAAGTTAACACAAAATTTACATTTAATCAAAATCAAGTTTACATTGAATTAACAATTGAGTGAAATTGATCGTTTCAAGTTCTCTAGGTTTTTAACACAACCTTCTATGTGTTCTCTCCGGGATACCGCTTACCTTTGGGACTCTTTAAAAATCACTTACATATGTTGAGAAGAATGCTTTTCGCGGGATTCGCGGCCTTCACTTTAGCAAGTTGTGGAGGAAATAAAGTCACTGTAAACAATGAGACCATCACCTTAGAAGATGGTATTTACGCTAAGTTAGAAACCTCCTTGGGCGAAATATTAATCGACTTTCATGAGGATTTGGTTCCGATGACTGCGGGTAACTTTATTGCCTTAGCCGAGGGCAATCATCCCGAGGTAGATGCTAAATTTCGGGATAAGCCTTATTTCGACGGTACATTGTTCCATCGAGTAATTCCGAATTTCATGATTCAAGGTGGTGATCCGGACGGCACAGGTGCTGGTGGTCCAGGATATCAGTTCCCTCAAGAAATCGTAGAAACCTTGAAACACGATAAGGCAGGTGTGGTTAGTATGGCCAACGCTGGTCCTGGCACGAACGGGTCTCAATTCTTCATTACGCACAATCCTACACCGCACTTGGACGGTGGATATAATGTGTTCGCTCAAGTCTTGAGCGGTCAGGAAATTGTAACGGATATTGGAGGTGTGGATCGTATGGGCTCAGATCGTCCTGTGGAGAAGGTAGTGTTGAATCACGTAGAAATCATCCGAGTGGGTGGTGAAGCCAAGAAATGGGATGCCGGTCAGGCATTCTTGGACGGGAGACAAGGTGTCGAGGATGCCAAGAAGGCGAAAACTGCAGCCATCGAAGCTCAGATTGATGAGGCCTATCCAGAAGCGACTAAATCAGCATCGGGACTTCGTTATATCATTGAAACAGTTGGAGATGGACCCAAGCCTGAGATTGGTCAAGTAGTCCGTGTGAATTATTCGGGATATTTGATGGATGGTAGTCTTTTCGATAGTTCTATTCCAGAAATTGCACGTGCAGGCGGCACCTATGATCCGCGTCGTGAGCCTTATGAGCCACTGCCGATGCAATACGGTCCTATGGCTCGTGTGATTGAAGGTTGGAAGGAAGGTATCCAATTATTGAACGTTGGTGGCAAGGCAAAACTCATCATTCCTCCACATTTGGGCTACGGCTCACGCGGTGCTGGTGGTGTCATTCCTCCAAATGCTTCACTAGTCTTTGATGTAGAACTCGTTCGAATCGAAAAATAAAACCCCCAGAAGGCCCCACACGGGGCCTTTTCATTAAAATTATTCCTCATGGAAAACGGTATTTATGCCAAAATCGGTACCTCAAAAGGCGCCATCACTATCAAACTAGAATACGAGAAAACACCTATGACCGTAGCGAATTTTGTCGGCTTGGCAGAGGGAACTCTCGAAAATAACGTGACCGAAGTAGGTACTCCGTATTACAATGGGTTGACCTTCCACCGTGTCATTGCAGATTTTATGATTCAAGGCGGAG
>DMCR01000037.1:540-907 GCA_003445735.1 Cryomorphaceae bacterium | reverse complement strand
ATGATTCAAGGCGGAGATCCTACAGGGACAGGCGCAGGTGGTCCAGGTTACCAGTTTGAGGATGAAATCCACCCAGAATTGAAACACAACCGACCTGGAACTATGAGTATGGCCAATGCAGGGCCAGCAACCAACGGTTCTCAGTTCTTCATCACCCACGGACCGACAGATTGGTTAGACGGAAAGCACACAGTTTTCGGATACGTGGTTGAAGGACAAGATATCGTCGATGCAGTGGCCCAAGGCGACACGATGGATACCATCGAAATCGTGCGCTTAGGTGCCGATGCTGAGGCATGGGATGCATCTTCCGTGTTCACTGCAGCTCGCAGCGCTGCAGAGCAGGCAGCGCGTGCCGCTCAAGAAG
>DMCR01000037.1:0-188 GCA_003445735.1 Cryomorphaceae bacterium | reverse complement strand
TTGAAAGCAGGTGCTGAGAAGACGGCCAGCGGTTTGATGTATATTATCCATGAAGAAGGCAAGGGCCCTAAGCCTGCGGCTGGACAAAATGTGAAGGTGCATTACGAATTGAAATTAGCCGATGGCGTTGTGGTAGATAGCTCGTACTCACGTGGTACGCCTTTAGATATTCCCATTGGTGTGGGTCG
>DMCR01000103.1 GCA_003445735.1 Cryomorphaceae bacterium | reverse complement strand
TCTTTGGTAGCCTCTTCTGCAGGAGCTTGCTCAACAGTTTCATCTACAGTTTCTTCGGTTGCAACGGCCTCCTGAACAGGTGCCTCTTGTTGTACCTCTTCTTGTGGTACTTGATTCTCTTCTGACATGAGAGAAAAATTGTTGTATTTCAGATCCTAGCGTACACTTCCCATTGGTCCGAAAGTGGTTATTGTTGTTTAGTTTTCCCCTCGGCAGTACGCTTCATGTCCGAAAAGGGCTGCAAATATAAGGCAATCCCAAATATTAAACCACTTAAAACCAAACAAAAAGCCCTGCAACACTTAAAATGCTACAGGGCCTATATCTCTCAAAATTAGAATCTTAACCTAATTTCGCTTTCAACAATTCTGTTGTCGTAGATCCTGGACGCTCAATCGGCATTCCCATCGCACGATCCCAAATCAAGTTTGACAAGGTTCCCAACGAACGAGCAACACCAAAAAGTACGGTGTAGAACTCATATTCTACCAAGCCGTAGTGAGTCAACAACTGACCACTGTGCGCATCCACATTTGGCCAAGGATTCTTTACTTTACCTGTAGAAGTCAAGATATCTGGCACCACCTCGTAGATCATACTAACAATCTTGAACAACTCAGAATTTGGCATTTTAGCTTGAGCAAACTCGCGCTGCGCAGTGTATCGTGGATCCGTCTTCCGCAAAACGGCATGACCAAAACCTGGAATCACTTTTCCATCAGCCAAGGTCTTTTTACAGTAATTCGCGATCTGCTCTTTCGTTGGCAATCCACCGCCCAATTCTTGACGCATGTTATTAATCCAACGAATAACCTCTTGATTCGCCAATCCGTGTAACGGACCCGCCAAACCATTCATACCCCCAGCAAAGCTCAAGTAAGCATCACTCAATGCGGAGCCTACCAAATGCACAGTATGCGCACTCACATTACCACCTTCGTGATCCGCGTGAATGGTCATATACAAACGCATCAATTCCTTGAACTCATCATTGTCAAATCCAAGCATGTGCGCGAAGTTACCCGCCCAATCTAGCTTTGGATCTGGTTCAATATGCTGGTCATTGTGATACATTCTCCGGTAGATGTAAGCAGCAACACGTGGTAATCTAGCAATCAAATTCATGCTATCCTCATACGTTGCATCCCAATACTCACTCTTAGGAACCCCCGCTTGGTAAGCCTTGGCATATTCACTTTCCGTGCGCATCGCCATGATCGCAATAGAAAACTGCGTCATTGGGTGTGTACGGTTTGGCAAAGCATCAATAGCCTTGAAAACGTGAACTGGAACATTGTTTCTACGTACCCAGTTGTTACTCAAACGACGCGCTTGATCTTCCGTAGGAATCTCGTTCATCAGCATCAAGTGGAACAATCCTTCTGGTAAAGGCTGCTCACCACCTGGATACTTCGGCAATTTTTGTTGCAATTCTGGGATACTGTAGCCGCGGAAACGAATTCCTTCTTCTGGGTCCAATTTTGATGTTTCACAAATCAATGCCGGCATGCCGCGCATACCACCATATAATTGGCCCACCTTAATCTCACCAATGGTTTTATCAGCATTCTCCTTCAAAAATGCTTTGGTGTCTGCTACTATACCTGGGAAAATATCCCGAAACTGCTCTTTAATCTTATCCATGATAGGTGGTTTAAGAATATTATTTCAAATACGGGAAATTGGTACCCAAGAACACTGCTCTATCGCCCAATTCCTCTTCAATTCTCAACAATTGGTTGTACTTCGCCATACGGTCTGAACGAGAAGCCGAACCAGTCTTAATCTGTCCAGTATTCAAGGCGACTGCTAAATCAGCAATGGTCGCATCTTCAGTCTCACCACTTCGGTGTGACATTACAGCTGTCATCTGGTGACGATTAGCCAACGTAACGGTATTAATGGTCTCAGTAAGTGTCCCAATTTGATTCACCTTAACAAGCACTGAATTTGCACTACCCTCTTCAATACCCCGAGCTACACGCTTCTCGTTGGTCACGAACAAATCATCACCAACTAATTGGACCTTATCACCAATCTTCGCGTGAAGCTTAGCCCATCCGGCCCAATCATCTTCATGAAGTCCATCCTCGATCGATGCAATTGGATATTTATCAATCCAAGTTGACCAATATTCCACCATTTCTTCCGACGTCAATTCGCGATTGTCGCTCTTGTGGAACACATATTTACCCTTCTTTTCATTGTAGAATTCTGAAGCAGCTGCATCCATAGCAATCCAGATATCCTTACCTGGCGTATAACCTGCCCTCTCGATACTCTCAAGAATGATTTCAAGCGCCTCTTCGTTCGATCCAATAGAAGGTGCAAAACCACCTTCATCACCAACGTTTGTAGAATATCCTTTAGTCTTCAGTACTTTCTTCAAGTTGTGGAATACCTCGGTACCCATGCGCAATGCTTGGCTAAAAGACTCAGCCCCAAACGGCATTACCATAAACTCCTGGAAATCGATAGAGTTATCAGCATGGGATCCACCGTTCAAGATGTTCATCATTGGAACCGGCAACGTACAAGCATTAACACCGCCTATATAGCGGTATAAAGGCTGCCCTGTGCTTTCTGCAGCCGCTTTAGCAACAGCCAAAGACACTGCGAGAATGGCATTAGCTCCTAGCTTCCCTTTATTATCAGTTCCATCTAGATCCAGCATGATTTTGTCGATGGCAGCTTGTTCTGTAACGATTTCACCTTCCAATTCCGGTCCAATGATATCATTCACATTATCGACAGCCTTCAATACGCTTTTACCCATGTAGTAAGATGGGTCGTCATCACGTAATTCAACGGCTTCATGAATACCCGTAGAAGCACCAGAAGGAACAGCCGCTCGACCAATAGCACCAGAAGAAGTAATTACATCAACTTCAACAGTTGGGTTACCACGAGAATCTAAAATTTGTCTTGCATGAACATGCGCAATAACAGACATAAGTTTTTCAGTTTAGAGTATTAGTTCAGAGTTAATTCGCAGAAGTGTGGTTCTTAATATCTTCTATGAATTGGTCAAATAAGTATCTGCTATCGTGTGGTCCTGGAGAAGCCTCGGGGTGGTACTGTACCGAGAAACACTTTGCATCTGTTCTTTTTATTCCAGCTACCGTTTGATCGTTCAAGTGGATATGAGTCAAGGCAACATTGTCCGCACCTTCAACATCCTCCATCTTCACTACAAAACCGTGATTCTGAGAGGTAATCTCCCCTAATCCCGTTTCCACATTTTTTACTGGATGATTAATTCCACGGTGGCCATTAAACATTTTATACGTGCTCAATCCACTTGCTAATGCGATCATTTGATGTCCAAGACAAATCCCAAATATAGGAAGGCCAGAGGCAATTCCTTTAGCTACTTCTGCCACAACCTCTGGTGAAGCCGCTGGATCACCAGGTCCATTTGAATAAAACAAGCCATTGGGGTTCCACGCCATCATCTCTTGCGTAGAGGTGTCGTGAGGAAACACTTTAACACGTGCACCACGATCTGTCATACAACGAATGATGTTGTTTTTAATACCTAAATCCAATGCTGCAATACGCACTTCACTGTCTTCAGGCCCAACTTCATAAGACTCTTTGGTACTCACCACCGGTGCAAGGGCAAGACCTTCCATTGAAGGACAATTGGCCAATTCTACTTTCAATGCATCCACATCATTAATTTCAGTTGAAATAATTGCATTCATCGCTCCGGCATCTCGGATGTGACGCACTAGTGCACGTGTATCGATATCTGCAATTACCACTTTATTTTGCTTCTCGAAGTAACCATAAAGGCTATCACTTTTGCTAGCGCGTGAAGCAACATCGCTAAAGTTTTTTGTAATTAAGCCTGCGATTTGAATATTCCCACTCTCCACTTCGTCCGCATGAACACCATAGTTACCGATATGAGATGTTGCCATCACCATCAATTGACCAAAATAAGAGGGGTCAGTGAATATCTCTTGGTAACCGGTCATACCTGTATTGAAACAAATCTCACCATAGGCCGTCCCATCCAATCCGGTAGATGACCCATAGAATACCGTACCATCTTCAAGTAATAAAATCGCTTTTTGCGTGGCTTCTTTCATGTGTGTAGTTGTATTCAAAAAAAAGGAGAATAAGGCCGAGCCTTATTCCCCCAAAGTTAATTAACAATGACCTATTTGGTGCATTATATCTTCTTATTCAG
>DMCR01000170.1:9893-10657 GCA_003445735.1 Cryomorphaceae bacterium | reverse complement strand
GGGTAAATGTCTGCGAGCAGAGTATGAGTAATGGTCCAATTCCCACTCAGCTCCTCCAATTCCTTATCTCCGTACTCCGCCGTAAACAGCAAATACACTTCATCCGGGCCTGTAGAGGTTCCAAAATACTCCACGGCCATCGCCTCTCCATTCAAATTCAATTGGATGTGCTGCTCAAGGTATTGGGCGTGCAAAGCTGCCCGTTGGTTAGAATCCAACTGTACATAGCGCATCACTTTTTCCTGCAACAAAGCATTCATTGCACGCTCCCAATCGTCCGGAAACGCTTTCACAAGCCCCGTAATTTTTCGTTTTTCTATATCGACATGGAAATCCGTTACGGTCACATAGAACTCATGCCGTACCTTAGTATGCAAAGCCGGGTCTTGGGCCATAGCCCCTGCCCACCAAAACCAAATGACGAGTAAATATTTCATGCACGTGAAAATACGCCAATTTTCGACCCATGCCTTGTCCACCGCGCTGCTATTTGCAGTCCTTACCGCAACCGCCCAAGCCGTTAAAATACACGAAGGCCCTGCCTTTAAAACGGGTATTTGTGAGCCCTCGATCGCGGTAGACCCCACAAACCCTTCAAACATTTATGCGGGCAGCGTCCTCAACAATTTTTATCAGAGTACCGATGGCGGAACGACTTGGACCACTGAAACCCTAACCTCTCCATACGGCGTGTGGGGCGATCCTGTGCTCCATGCGGATCGTTCGGGCCGCATATATTTCTTCCACCTCAGCGACCCTGAAGG
>DMCR01000170.1:1601-9568 GCA_003445735.1 Cryomorphaceae bacterium | reverse complement strand
ACGAACTGGCGCAGCGAACAAATCCTTGACCGCATGGTTTGTCAAACCAAGGACGGCCCCGATGGTACCTTCAACGATGGAAGCTTCACCGCGATCAATGGCAAGAAACATGACAAAGAATGGGTAGCCGAACACCCTTCAAAGGGCACCATAGGGTTGAGTTGGACCCAATTCGATGCTTACGGCACCGACAACCCAGAATGTAAAAGCACCATACTGTTCTCTCAAAGCTACAACCAAGGTGAATCCTGGACCACTCCCGTAATCATCACAGACAGAACTGGAGATTGCATCGATGATGATGGCACTGCTGAGGGTGCTGTACCTGCCTATGGTATCAAAAACGCCATGTACATTGGATGGGCACTACGCGACTCCCTGTACGTGAGCAGAAGTCTAGACTGCAAATACTGGCAAGATGTGCTCGTCAGTACCCAATTTGCCGGCTGGTCGCAGAGCTACGATGGTTTCTCGCGATGCAACGGCATGCCCATTACTGTCGTGGACCACTGCCCTTCAAGCCCTTATTACGGGCGTATTTACCTATGCTGGGGCGATCAAGACTACTCTATGGGCGGCGAGGTGTATTTCTCGTTTAGCGACGATGCTGGAGCCAATTGGTCACTAAAACAGTCCATCAGCCCTGAAGGAGGCCAAAGTGACCAATTTCTCCCCTGGCTCACTGTAGACCCCACCACCGGCTATCTCTATGCCGTATACTATGACCGTAGAGGCCTGGAAGATGCCGCTACCAACACCTACCTCGCCATATCACATGACGGCGGAGCTACTTGGACTGAGCAACAAATCAACGACGCCCCGTTCACCGCAAATGATATGGTCTTTATGGGCGACTACAACCACATCTCTGCCTACAACGGCGTTATTCGCCCCATTTGGACAGAACTAAGCCAAGGCAAGAAAAGTGTGTGGACCTACCTATTCAACGAAGCGAAATAACTATGAACCTACTGATTGTCAGCACATCTACTGTTTATGGAAAACCTTATTTGAGCTACCTCGAAGCGGAATGTAAAGACTTCTTTGCTTCAGCCAAGAAAATCCTCTTCATCCCTTTTGCAAGGCCCGGAGGCATGACCCACGATGCGTATACCGCTCGTGCCAAAGAGGTCTTTAATGCCTGGGGGTTTGAGATGCGTGGGGCACACGAATTTGAAACAGCAGAAGAAGGAACAAATTGGGCCGATGGTTTTTTCACAGGCGGAGGTAACACCTTTGTCCTTTGTGATACGATTCGTAATACCGGTTATTTCGAAACTATCGATGCCGCGGTACGTAACGGCAAACCCTATATGGGCACCTCAGCCGGTTGCAACCTCACCGGTATTAGCATTTGCACGACTAATGACATGCCCATCGTATACCCGCCAAGCTTCGATGCGTTCGGCTGGGTTCCCTTCAACATCAACCCGCATTACCTTGATCCTGTTGAAGGTAGTACGCACATGGGAGAAACCCGCGAGATGCGCATTAAAGAATTTCACCACTTCAACAACCAACCTGTAATAGGCTTACGTGAAGGATCTTGGATCCGAGTTCATGGCGATCAAATGGAGCTCAAGGGCGAAAACACGGCACGTATGTTCAGTTTAAACTGTATAAATGAGATATCGGAAATAAGAATAGATGATTTTTAAAAACTATATTTATCTTCAAATTATTCTCAAAATCTAAATCGGAAGAAATCAATATTATAAAAGCATGAAATATCTATACACCCTATGCTCGTTTTTAATCTTTACCATTGCGGTTCAAGCTCAAAATAAAAATTGGAGCATATATACATCCGTTGAAGAAGGAATTCATGTATCTGATATTAAACCCTCTTACAACTATTTCAATTTAAGTGTACCTGCAGGAAATGCTGGAATGAGACTTGGGGCTTTCTATACCTATAATAATAAGATCAGTGCAGAAGTAACTCTCGGTGTTACAGGAATAAGTTCTCCAGGCACTTTTTCATCGGGTTTAATTCCTGTCGAAGTAATTGGCCATTATAATGTTCTACCTGAAATTCCTGTGGATTGGTTATCGAAATTTAATTTGGACTTAGGTGTAGGTTCATCATTAGCTGAGTATAATCCGGGTAATTACGGTTTTAGCGAACATGCGGTTCTTGGTGCTACAGCAGAATTAGGGAATTTATTGCCGTTTGGAACCCTAATGATGGGTACTAGGTATACTATGTTTATAGATGATTTTATAGACGGAAGTGCCGTAAGCGGCACAGGAAATGACAAAATTCTTCGATTTTTTACCGGTTTAAGAATTGATTTAGGAAATGCAAAAAATTCAGCTGAGCTTTCTGAGGCAAAAGCCAAAATAAATAAGTTAGAAGCCGATTTGAAGGCGGCAACATTGGCTTACGATGATCTTTCTGCTCAAAAAGAAGGGTCGACATCTAGCCTTGAGGCAGAGAATGCTGAGCTAAAACAAAAATTGAAATCTTTAGAAAATAGTGCCACTACTTCAACTATTGAAACTACTCGAATGGTGCCTGAATTCAATGGTTATCACGTCGTAATTGGCTCGTTCCCAAAAGAATCGATGGCGAATGAATACTTAAATACCCTGGATACAAAAGATTTAAAAGTTGTGTTTGTGGAAAGTATTCCGACATATCGAGTAGTCCTAAGTGAGCACGAGCATTTAAGAGAAGCATTACTCGCGCTGGAAAATGCGATGGCCATTACGCCGAATGCTTGGATCGCGGTGTATTAAATACCCATAAAATCAAGAAAACCCGCCTCATATGGCGGGTTTTTTTTGGCCTAAGAAAGCGTAAATTTGTACCCACGACAGACACAATGAAGAAGACAGCACTGATAGTCCTCGACGGATGGGGACGAGCCGAAAACCCTGAGGTTAGCGCAATCGATAAGGCCCACACGCCATTTGTGGATAGCCTTTATAAAAACTATCCACAAACCTGGATTAAAACCAGTGGTCTGGATGTAGGACTACCTGAAGGTCAAATGGGAAATTCTGAAGTAGGTCATATGAATCTCGGTGCGGGTCGCGTGGTGTATCAAGATTTGGTAAAAATCAATTTGGCCGCTGAAAATGGGGATTTCGCAGAAGATGTTACCCTCCAAGAAGCACTTACTCATGCCAAGAGTAATAATAGCAAGATTCACTTGCTTGGGTTGGTAAGTGATGGCGGTGTTCATGCCCACCTAAACCACGTCAAGGCCTTGTGCAGTTGGTTGTTTGCCGAAGCCTTTGAGAACGTTTATGTGCACGCCTTCACCGACGGACGCGATTGCGATCCACAAAGCGGTTTAGGGTTCTTGACTGATTTAACCGACCACATGGCCCAAACTACTGGAACCTTGGCGACTTTTGTGGGGCGTTATTATGCTATGGACCGCGACGAACGTTGGGAGCGGATTGCAAAGGCTTACCATTGTATGGTCAACAGCGAAGGTACTGCGACATTAGACCCACTCGCGGCCATTCAGGCTAGTTACGATGTAGGTATTACAGATGAATTCATAGAACCACACGTATGTGTGAACCACCATGATCAGCCCATAGCTAAAATTGAGGCAAATGATGTGGTCATAATGTTCAATTTCCGCACTGACCGCGGCCGCGAAATCACCCAAGCTCTGAGCCAACAGGATTTCCACGAGCTGAACATGTACGCCCTACCCTTGCACTATGTGACAATGACCAGCTACGACGAGACCTTTAAAAATGTGAGGGTCGTATTCAGTAAGGACAATTTGGTGAATACCATCGGCGAAGTCCTTGAAGCCGCAGGAAAGACTCAGATCCGTATTGCAGAAACAGAAAAATACCCGCACGTAACCTTCTTCTTCTCGGGCGGTAGAGAAAAACCCTTTGAAGGCGAAAGCAGATTACTTTGCCCTTCTCCTAAGGTCGCCACCTACGACTTAAAGCCTGAAATGAGCGCTGGAGATGTCCGCGATGCCATTGTACCAAAATTGCAAGAAGGTGCGACGGACTTTATATGTTTGAACTTTGCAAACCCTGATATGGTAGGTCATACGGGAGTAATGGAAGCCGCAATAAAAGCTTGTGAAACGGTGGATTCTTGCCTCCGATCTGTGGTTGAAGCTGGTTTAGATACCGATTATCAGTTCATCATCTTGGCCGACCATGGAAACGCCGATTGTATGGTCAACAAAGATGGCTCACCAAACACGGCTCACACAACCACTGTAGTTCCTTGCTTCTTGGTCGGCAGTAGTGCCGAAGAATTTACCTTGAATGAAGGACGTTTGGGCGATATTGCACCTACACTATTGGCCTTGATGGGTGATGCCCAGCCAGAGGAAATGACCGGTTTGAACTTATTGAATCCAAAAGGATGATCAAATACAAAAGTGCGGAAGAAATTGAATTGATGCGTGAAAGCGCACAATTGGTCAGTAAGACCCTAGGGATGCTTGCACCCCTATTGGTCCCTGGAGCCATTCCGCTGGAGCTTGATAAGAAAGCAGAGGAGTTCATTCGCTATCACGGCGGTGTCCCAGGATTTTTGGGCCTGTACGACTTCCCCAACACCCTCTGTATGTCTCCAAATGCCCAAGTCGTGCATGGTATTCCCGGTAAGACTCCCTTAAAAGAAGGCGACATTGTATCTGTTGACTGCGGAGTGTTAATGAATGGATTCTATGGTGATCACGCTTACACCTTCCCTATCGGCGAAGTAGATGTCGACACAGCGCGCTTACTCGAGGATACCAAGGCTTCTTTATATGCGGGTATTCGCGAGGTTAAAGGTGGCAATCGTATTGGTGATATTGGCGCGGCCATTCAAGAATATACGGAGAGTAGAGGCTACGGAGTTGTTCGCGAACTCGTAGGCCACGGAGTTGGAAAGCAAATGCATGAAGAGCCACAAGTACCCAATTACGGCAAACGCGGTCGCGGAAAGAAAATTCAAGATGGACTGGTCATCGCCATCGAGCCCATGATTAATCTCGGCACCCAACGCATCAAGCAACTCCCAGACGGATGGACGATCCTTACCGCAGACGGAAAAAATAGTGCCCACTTCGAACACGATGTAGCGGTAGTTAATGGCCAACCTGAAATCCTCAGTACCTTCCAATACATTTATGATGCTTTAGGCATTGAACCGGCGGAATACGAAATACTATGATCTCACGCATAATGAAATGGGCCTTAGCCAAAGTCCCTCGTCCCCTGCTTATTAGACTGAGCTATTTAGTCCAATGGACGGCACCGGTCATCTTTAAAGGCAACAAATTCGTAGACCCTATCGACGGACGTGGCTACAGCCGCTTCTTCCCATATGGCTACGGCAATAACCAACGCCAAAACGCACTGTGCCCCGGTACTAATAGCCTAGAGCGTCACCGCTTGCTATGGTTGTACCTCAAAGACTACACGGACTTTTTAACCCGGCCGCAAAAACTCTTGCACATTGCCCCTGAACAATGTTTCTATGGCCGATTCCGCAAGATGAAACACCTAGACTATACCACTGCGGATTTATTCTCACCATTGGCAGATCTTCGTTTTGATGTACAAAATATACCCATTGAGGACGACACCTATGATACCATCTTCTGTAACCACGTCCTAGAGCACGTGGACAGCGACCACCAAGCGATGGTAGAATTACACCGCATCCTCAAACCAGGGGGCCTCGCCATCATGCAGGTGCCACTAGACCCGGATTACGAAAAAACAGACGAAGACATCACCATAAAAGATCCTGCAGAACGCGAGCGCAGGTTCCGTCAATACGACCACGTGCGCCTCTATGGCCAAGATTACCCGGATCGTTTAAAAGCGGCGGGGTTTAAGGTCAAAGTATTTGATGCGCAAAAGGTATTACCTAGCGGCTTTTTCGAGAAGTACGCCTTACCTAAACGCGAGATGCTTTACGTTTGTAAGAAGTAGAGGATGCTGTTCGCTACAAGCTTCGATGCTTTACCTGCGAGATTTCCCGAGCGAATCCTAATTTTAGTCCATAAAAAAATCCGCGCTCACGCGCGGGTTTTTCTTACTGTCCTACCGGGAGATTATTTCAACCAACCAGCAATCATATCTTGCATTTTCTCTTCTTCTTCCTGGGCCAATTCTGGATCCACTAGGATACGGCCACTGTGCTCATCAATCATGATTTTCTTACGCTGTGCAAGCTCCATTTGACGTTGCGGAGGAATAACGAAGAATGAACCAGCAGAAGCACCACGCTCTACACTCACTACCGCCAACTTGTTTTTAGTTGCGCTGCGAATACGGTCGTAGGCCTTCACCAATCTTTCTTCAATAGTAGCTTTTGTTTCGTCGCTCTTAGCCAACAATAGATCTTCTTCCTTCTGTGTTTCAGCCATGATGCTATCCAACTCTGATACTTTATGCTTTAAGTGATCCTTGCGCTCAGTAAATTTTTCTTCACTAGCACCGTTCACTTCTTTCTTGCTTTCAATTTTCGCACTGTATTCTTTGATACGCTTGTCGGCCAATTCGATTTCCAATTCTTGGTATTCGATTTCCTTAGCAATGGCTTCGAACTCACGGTTGTTGCGTACCTGCTCTTGATCTTTTGTGTACTTGGCAATCTTTTCAGCACATTCGGCTTTTAAGTTTTGCTTCTCGTTGATATCGTTCTCCAGATCGGCAATCTCGTTGTTCACCTTTTCGATGCGAGTTTCCAAACCAGCCACCTCGTTTTCCAAATCTTCTACTTCCAAAGGAAGTTCACCACGTAATGCGCGAATCTCGTCGATACGACGGTCGATGATCTGCAAATCGTAAAGAGTTCTTAGCTTATCTTCTACGCTTAATTCTTTCGCCTTCTTAGCCATACTAATAGTACTGTATAGGATTTGTGTTGACCTCAGTTTTGAGAACCGCAAATTTAGGGAAATTTTTCTCAATGAAGTCAGTAATCAAGTCGATTGTAAATTGCTCACTTTCAAAATGTCCGACATCTAAGATGCTGATTTTCCCATCGGCATCGAAGAACTGGTGGTATTTAAAATCCGCAGTTATAAAAACATCCGCACCGGAGGCCATCGCTGCACCCAATAAAAAGCTTCCAGAACCACCACAAACCGCCACTTTCGACACCACACCGCCTACGGGTGAGGTATAGCGAATGGTGGTGCCAAAAATAGTCTTGACCTTCTTCAAAAACTCTTCAAAGCCCAATTTCTCTGGTAAATCGCCCACAGCACCGGCACCAATATGGGTCGCAGCATTGCCAACCGAAAGCCACTGATAGGCCATTTCTTCATATGGGTGCGCCGCTCTCGCCGCGCGCTCCACAGCAGAAGTCGCATAGGTAGGAAGAATAAATTCCAACTTCGCTTCTTCTACAAATTCACGCTTACCCTCTTCTCCAATGAACGGCTTAGTACCAGCCGTACCTTTAAATGAACCTGTGCCATCCGCACGGAAACTGCATTCTTCATACGAACTCACTTTGCCTCCACCGGCTTCAAAAATGGCTTGCTCCAAGGCCTCCACATGTTCTATCGGCACATACACCTCAAACTTCTTCAAGGCGTCTTTCATAGGACTCAGAATCGCATGATCTTTAATGTCCAACACTTCCATCACCTTGGCGTTAACACCCCAAAGAACATTGTCCAAATTCGTGTGGATAGCATAAATCGCCACATCGTGCTTAATCGCCTTCATCACCACTCGCTCAATGTAGGAGCGTCCGTTAAAACGCTTCAAACCGGTAAACACAATGGGATGATGAGCTATAATAAGGTTGACACTCTTCGCGATGGCTTCATCCACCACGCTTTCCAAACAGTCCAAGGCTACTAAAACACCGGTTGATTCCCAGTTTGTGTTCCCAACAATGAGACCGCTATTATCGTAAGATTCTTGAAGTGCGGTAGGAGCCCACTGCTCCAATGCTTCAATTATTTGACCAATTCTCATATTTCGAATTTAAACCATTCAAGCGAGTCGCGCGCAGCGGA